>JBBDIG010000036.1 GCA_040880525.1 Bacteroidia bacterium | reverse complement strand
TAGTGTAAAAAAATTATTCACTTCTCAAAAGACAGAGTTTAAATTACACCCTCGGGGTCAACAAATTACCCAAACCAACTATGATTTTATTGGCATGTACACTTATGATGATCTTGCACTGGTGAAACTCAATGGTAAATATGGTGTGCTGGACACAACCGGAACAGAACTTATTCCCACACAATATGATACCCTCTGTTTCAATGAAAGCATTTTTAGCCTTTGTTATCAAGGGAAATGTGGTTTTGTTAATTCAAAGGGCGAATCATTTATACCCTTCCAATACGATAAAGCAAAATGCTTTTTTAATGGATACGCTGCGGTAAACCTCAATGGTTATTGGGGCTTCGTAGATTCTACAGGATCAGAGGTAATTAAACCCCAGTATAGATATGACGATATAAAATACTTTAGCGAAGGCGTTGCCGCAGTAAGTAAAGACGGCAAATGGGGCTACATTAATAAAAGTGGCAAAGTAGTAATCCCTCTTGTTTATGATGAAACCAGCGGATTTTTTAGCGATTGCATTACGGGTGTGCGCTTAGGGGAATTCTGGGGAATCATTAACATGGATAATGAGGTAGTAGAATCGATAGAAACCGATTATGACGTTTTTATGGAGATTTGGTAAAAAGATTTTCATGCCCAACCACTGCCCTGAGCCTATCTGGTGGTATACACCACGCCCCGGTGATTTAAGCACCAGATTCTTCTCTGCGCTATCGCTGCGATCAGAATACACTTTGATAATTCGTATCATACTAATCCGTATCATACATTGATTGCATCATACAAAATTGTATACCTCATGAGCCGGATTTTCTTTTAATAATGAACATCATGGATTCTAAAAATGGTACTGCCACAAATTTAATAAGAGCAGTAAATTCCTCTTATCTTTTAATTTAATTTAATGGAATTATTTGATCTGTTTTTAACTTCTTAATAAAACCTTATCAGTTCGGTTCACGACAAAAAATAAGGTTGCGTATTTTTTATTTACAATGTTATGAAGGTTTTAAAAAAATGAAAATAAGGTTATTGGAGAGACCCAAACGACTGGGAACAAGCCAGACAATACTTCGTTAAGGCTTGGAATGGAGCATTTAGACAACTTCAAAAACATGTGAGTGGAGAATAAAAAGCGCCAGATAAGTTCTCGGGTTAATTCAGCAAAATCTTTTACGGAACACCCGCATTCCCTCTAAAAAGAATACACCATAGATAGAATACCAAGAGGGCGCAGGGAATTTTTTCACGCAAAGGCGCTAAGCCGCAAAGGATCTGTATCCGCTATAATCCGCGAGTCAGACAAACTTTAATTCAGGTTTGGTTCTCCGGCCATTACACTTGGCTTTAGCGTGTGTTTGGCCAGGTCGGGGAGTTTCAGCTTGAAGGTGCTGCCTTTTCCCGGTGACGAAACCACCTTCACTTCGCCCTCCATTTTGTCTGCAATTTCCTTCACGTTATATAATCCCAGACCCGAACCTTTGGATTTGTAGGAAGCCCTGAAGAACATATCAAAGATTTTTTGCTGGTCCTTTTCCGCGATACCTTCCCCGTTATCCTCTACTTCAATGAATATGTAGTGTGAATTGCTGTGGGCGCTCACTTTCACATAGGGACTTTCTTTGGAAGGATCGGAATATTTTATGGCATTTGTGATGAGGTTGTTGAGCATGTTGTTGAGGCGTGCCTGGTCGGTACTGAACTTGAGTTTGGGATTGACATCAATCTGGATGCTGACGATGTCGCTTTCCGGGTAGAGTTTGATCTGCTCCACCAGCGAGTGTATAGTGTCGTAAAGTACTACTTCATTACTATCAATGTCCAATCGCGAGTTCCTGGAGAAGTTGATGATCTCGGGGGTGAAATCATCCAGCTTCAGGATGCTTCTCTTGATCATGTTCAGGTACTCCTTCTGCACCTTGTCCTCGGTTTCTAAGCAGGCCACATCCACCAGTCCGAGGATAGAGGTGAGGGGCGACCGTATATCATGAGAGGCGCTGTAAACGAAGCGGTCCAACTCGCGGTTGATCTTTTGAAGCTGCTGGTTTTGCTCCCGCATTAATTGCTCTGACTTTTTCCGTGCGGTAACATCGCGGTACTGCCACATGTGGGCGATGAATTCGCCCGTGGAACGGTGAATGGGCACATAATCCCGCTCGAATATTTTCCCGTTGCTAAACAAGATCAACTCGTTCTGTACCGGTTTCCGGTGTTTCCATATCTCGGCAATCCGCTGCACGAATGCCGTCATATCTTCCACACCTTCGGTAGTGATGTCTTGCAAGATCGCACAGTCCTGGTGTATGAGGTCTTCCGGCTTTTGACTGATCCCGAAAATATCGAAGAATGATTGGTTCACCGAAAAAATGCTCAGGTCTTCATTCTGGATAAGGATCCCGCTTTCCATGTTTTTAACCATAGAGCGGAACAGTGTGAGGTTTGATTCATTTTCTTGTTCTATCAATACTTGCTCATTCACGTTTCTAAAGTTCCCCACGATAGCGCCTACAGCGGGATTATCGAGCAGGTTGCTCCCAATGCCTTCCAACCACACGTAATTCCCGTTTTTGTGCATTGCCAGCAGCCGCAGTTGAATGCATTCCCCGGGGTGTGTGAACAGCTTCTGGAATTCTGTGGCCACTTGCTTCCTGTACTCTGGATGAACATTTTCAAGGAAATTCATTCCCAGGTATTCCTCCGGCTCAAAGCCTGTTACTTGTTTGATGGAGGGACTGGCGTAGAAAATATCCCCATTCCCGTCCATCATGGCCACGCCATCATGGCTGTTTTCTATCAGGGCTTTGAAGCGTATCTCCGTTTGCCTGATCTTCTCCTCGGCCTTTTTCAATTCGGTGATGTCTCTGGCCACCAGCAGTACGCCATCAACCTTTCGGTTGGAGATGAGAGGGTTAGCGGAGATAAGGAATGATCGCTGTTCCCCGTTCAAATAGATGCTACACAGGTGATTCTGCACGGGCTGCCCTTCCAAAGCTGAGGTTATGGGTTTCTCCAATCCCCGTACTTCCTTTCGATCTGCCACTAGTTCATAGAGGGTGATGAAATGAAATCGTTCGCTGCTTCGGTTAAAGGTCTTCTGGGCTGCCGGATTCAGGTAAATGACCCGTTTATTTTCAGAGAGATGAATTACCAGGTCTGGAAGGTTCTCGAACAATTCGGAAGTATCCACCGATTCTGACAGGCTGAACAATTTATATTTGCTGAAAGCGACAAGAACGGCTATCGAGAAAAAGCTCATAAAGGTGGAGGTGAGCGGCACGGCCGGGAGATCCAGAAAGACCGGGAAGGCGATCTGTGTGATGATACCCTGAATGCCGGGAATAGAGACTCCGATAAAGATGATCAGCGATTGGTAAAATTTAATGGAGTACGATCTGTTTCCCAGAACATATTTGCATAGCAGGAAAAGAGCTACGGTAACTTCCAGGGCCAGCCAATTCAGTAGTAGGAGTTCGGTGAGGGTGTTGTTATGTTCATTAATCCAGCCCCAAAATCCCATGTCCGTGTAAAATTCGGGACGGTTTACCAGGTTGTACAGGCCTGTGAAAATAATATCAGGCACATACAGCAACCCTAGCATTGCATACGAGTTGGCGATCTTGGTCCTGCCGGTGTAAAGCAGGCTGAAATGCAATGCCAGCGAGCCGACAAATATCCATCCTATGCAAAAAATGGTATCCCAGACATAAGCGGGGTAAGGTCCGGTGCTTAATCGTTGAAGAGTATCATCAATTTGCCAAAAAAAGAGGGCAAGCGTGAAGAGGGCAAATACTTTTACCGTAGCATTCTTAGGAAAACTAGTGAGGACATATAGCAGTATGAACAAATTCACCAGGGCCGGTAAAAAAGATATTAATGCGCCCAGCCAATTGTCCAGGCTTAATTCCTGTATTCCTCTCTCCATAATTTAGATGATGGGTATAAGCAATTTTTAATAGTTCAATAGTAGATGTTTAGTAACTAAAATCAGCAGGTGTCACGGCAATTCCTTACAGGAAAGATTATTCTGTAATTCGTATTAAAATTGATCAGCGGCTACAAATGCCTGATTCTTCAATATCGCGATATGATGATATCTCAGATTTTGGAATCTACCAAAATAACTGGGAGCTGGTCTCCACCCCTCGCTCGGATCCCGCGAGTGTGAGATATGACAGGCCATCCTGGCCAATTCCTCATAAACCCAGCACCTTCAACGGACTGTCTTCACACGCGCTGCTGTAATAGTAATATTCCGGCATTGTCACAACGGAGTTTAAATATCTAGAGTAACTATATCAAAAGCCATATATTTTTTCGGGGGTGGGATTGGCAAAATGCCCTTACTTTGTGACAACTCATGCCTGAAAATGCCCCTACTCTGTGACCGCTTTCAGTAAAAAATGCCCTTACTTTGTGACATGTTTGAGCGGAAACTTATAGATGAATTGACAGAATGGGCGGGGAAGCCGAATCGCAAACCATTGGTTTTGCGGGGTGCAAGGCAAGTAGGCAAGACCACCATTGTGGAACAATTTGCTGCCCGGTTTGACGAATATCTTTATTTGAATCTGGAATTGCCACAAAACCAGGAACCTTTTAAGCGCTTTACCAACCTGGAAAATCTGGTACAAGCCCTTTTCTTCTTAAAGAATGTAAGCCGCAAGGAGGGCCGGACCCTGATCTTCATTGATGAAATCCAGGAAGTACCGGAGGCTTTCTGGCAGCTTCGCTATTTTTATGAGCAAGCGCCACAATATCATGTGATTGCTGCGGGATCGTTGCTGGAGACGCTATTTGACAGCGAGAAAAGTTTCCCGGTGGGCCGGGTGGATTACAAAGTGGTAAGGCCTGCTTCTTTTCCGGAGTTCCTGAAGGCGACCGGTGAAGAGGCTGCCTTCCAACAGTTGGAGTCCGTACCTATTGCCGAATTTGCACATGACAAACTTCTGTCGTTGTTTCATACCTACACCCTGATCGGTGGAATGCCGGAAGTAGTAAGCCATTATGCCCAATACCGCGACCTGGCAGCTTTGAAGCCCATTTATGATTCGTTGTTAGCCTCATATCTTGAGGACGTTGAGAAATATGCAAGAACGACTGCACAAGTAGCTGTAATCCGTCATGCTATTCGTTCAGCATTTTACCAGGCAGGAAAGCGGATTTCCTTTGCCAATTTCGGAAAATCAGGCTATGGCTCCCGCGAAATGGGAGAAGCATTGCGGGCGCTGGAACAAGCCATGTTGTTGCATTTGGTATATCCAACCGTCAACACACAGCCCCCTGCTTTGCCCGACTATCGTAAATCACCACGCTTGCAGGTGCTGGATACAGGCCTCATGAATGCCTTTACAGGTCTTCAGCCCCAGGTACTGACCGCCACCGATCTTAACCAAATTTACCACGGCACTATTGCAGAGCACGTTGTGGGGCAAGAGCTACTAAACCTGCAAAGTGGCGCCCTCAGCCGATTGGATTTTTGGGTCCGGGAAAAGAAGTCGTCTTCGGCTGAAACGGATTTTCTCTGGCCTTACGAAACCCACTTGATTCCAGTTGAAGTTAAGTCAGGAGCAGCGGGGAAATTGCGATCGCTGCATCAGTTTATGGAACAAGCTCCTCACGGCCTCGCAGTGCGTTTTTATGCCGGCAAATTTAGAACAGACAACGTAAAAACCCCGGAAGAAAAACATTTCAGGCTTATAAGTTTGCCCTACTACCTCACTTCCAAAATCGAAGCATACCTGGCACAGGTTTAAGATTGCAGGGCTTCAGCACCGGGGGCATACAGAAAATTTCAATAGTTGACAGATTAGCATTTAGTAGGTTCCCGGGAGTATTGGACCAATCAATTTGATTAACTATAGATTTGAATTGGCTGTGATTATTTTAAAAAAGGGTATTTCGGAAGTTGGAATTCTTTAATTAAATAATAAAACTTAACCTCAAAAATCGAGGAGATTAAAAATTAAACCGAAATATATTCTATTAAAATAATAAATTAATGACGAAGTTAATTTCAATAGCTTGTTAAATTAAAACAGCATAGGACCAGAGAATAACAATAAGAATAGCGAACAGTTAATTTCAATAGCTTGTTAAATTAAAACCCCAAAATCCGTTTCACCGGATGGCAGCGGACGTATAATCCTTAGTACCTTTCATTTTATCCTTACAGGCAATTCAGCAGGGTTTTTCAAGTCTTGCACGTTTGCTTTTCTTACTTTTGCACCCCTTTTTGGAAAATGAAAAAGCACTGAAAAATGAAGGATACACGTGACAGCACCAATCTCTGGAAGCTGATCGGTTTACGGTACAAGTCTCATCCCTGGCATGGCATAGACATCGGGAATGATGCACCACACATTGTTACGTCTTTTATAGAGGTAACGCCATCAGACACGGTTAAATATGAAATTGATAAGGTAAGCGGCTATATGAAGGTGGACCGCCCGCAGAAGTTCAGCAACATTGTGCCGGCACTATATGGCTTTATACCCCAGACCTACTGCGATGAAAAGGTAGCTGAATACTGCCGCATCAAAACGCAACGCAACAACATTATTGGCGATAAGGACCCATTAGATATCTGCGTACTCACTGAGCGCATGGTAAACCGTGGAGATATTCTGATCCCTGCCCGCCCGATCGGTGGCTTCAGGATGATTGACAATGGCGAAGCGGACGATAAGATTATCGCAGTGCTGAAGGGTGATGAAGTATACCAGAACTGGCAGGACATTGATGATGTCCCGGTTTCGATTGTTGCAAGGCTGAAGCATTATTTCCTGACTTATAAAGAAATGCCGGGTCAGGATTTACACCGGTGTGAAATAACCCATGTATATGGCCGGGAAGAAGCAGTGGAGGTCATCCGCAGGAGCCAGCGCGACTATAAACTAAAATACGGCAACTTAGAAAGTGCCCTGTCAATGGCCGCTTTCGATGCCCTCACCGTAGGGCAAAACCTCCAGGAATACTGGAAAAAAGCCGATGTAGAATAGCGTTAATATATTCGACATGAGCAGTGTTGGCCTCTTCCGTTATTTTGCCATCTACAAGCCTTACGGCTACCTGAGCCAGTTTACTGATCCTTCAGGAAAGCACAAGACGCTGGGGATGTTGCACGATTTCCCAAAGGATGCTTATCCCGTAGGCCGGCTGGATAAAGACAGCGAAGGGCTGCTGATCATCACCAATGACAAGGATCTGAACCATCGCCTCCTGAAACCTGCCCACGAGCATGAAAGGGAATATTGGGTAGTAGTGGAAAATATTCCTGATGAACAGGCCCTGAAAAAAATGGAGCAGGGACTTACGCTGCGCATTGAGCAGAAAATTTTAGAAACACGGCCTGCCAGGGCGAAGCTGATGGACGCTCCGCCTGGAGTTCCGGAACGGCATCCCCCGGTTCGGTATCGCACACAAATTCCCACTGCATGGCTCAGCCTCACCCTTACAGAAGGTAAAAACCGCCAGGTGAGGAGGATGACCGCAGCGGTGGGCCATCCTACTTTGCGGCTGCTCCGCTATCGGATCGAAGGAATTACTTTACCCGCAATGGAAATCGGTGCAGTTAGGGAAATGGAGCGCCAGGAAGTCTACAAAAAGCTGTTTGGCAAACAAGGCCTCTGAACCAAATTACTCCTGAACCTATCTTTGCATTTTCAAAATTGAATAAGAACTCATGAGCCAGCGCGATACCTATAACAGCCAAAAGGCCCCTGAACCGGTAGGCCTTTATCCTCATGCACGAAGAGTAGGTGATCTGCTTTTTCTTTCAGGCGTGGGGCCGCGCGAAAGGGGAACCAGCCAAATACCAGGCGTAGAACTGGATGAGCAGGGGAATATCCTTTCTTATAATATTGAGAAACAATGCCACTCAGTATTTAAAAATGTGAAAGATATTCTTGAAGATGCAGGATACGACTGGAATGACCTCGTTGATGTCACCGTATTCCTTACCAATATGAAAGCAGATTTTAAAACCTACAACCGGATATGGTCAACCTATTTTTCAGAGAATCCTCCCTGCCGCACGACTGTTGAAATTACATCATTGCCCACTCCTATTGCCATTGAGTTAAAATGCATTGCAGCTAAAAAGCGCAACTAATGGAACTGGTTATAGACTGCGGCAATACGTTTATTAAAACCGGGCTTTTTCATCAAAATAAATTTATAGAATCCGGCATCTTTCCAAATGATGAATTCAGCAGCATTGAACAACTGGTATTAACCGCTTCTCTTGACGCCATTATACTTTCTTCAGTAATTGAATTGCCGACAGAATTTATGGCTAAAATCCAGGCGGCTGCTCCGGTTTTTCTTGAGCTTTTGCAAGATACGCCTATCCCTTTTGAGAATATGTACAGGACGCCTGCCACTCTGGGTAAAGACCGTATAGCCGGTGTAGCCGGAGCAATGGCTTTGTCATCCGGAGAAAACGTAATGGTAGTAGATGCCGGAACCTGCATTACGATTGACGTGCTTGCAAACGGAAAAATGTACATCGGTGGCAGCATTTCTCCGGGATTGAACATGCGGCTGCAAGCCATGCATCATTTCACTCATCGACTGCCGCAAGTGGAGTTGCGTGAATTCGCTGATCTGAATGGCCTCACCACGGAAGAGTGCATGCTGGCCGGTGCCCTTAGCGGTGCAGTTTCAGAAGTGGATGGATTTATAGATAAGTGGCAAAATAAACTTGCAGGGCTTAAGGTTTATCTTACCGGTGGTGATGGCACCATCTTGTTAAGCCATTTAAAAAGTAACATCTTTGCCGAGCCAAATTTAATCCTCACCGGCTTACATAAAATTCTCCTTTATAATGCTCATTAATATTTTAAGGCTTATGCTCTTCGCGGGCCTTATTTTTACAAGTATACCCTCTGCATTTTCACAAACCTACAATTCCCCTTTCACGCTTTATGGGCTTGGCGAAACCCATCAAAATCACATCGCCCGCTTTCAGGGGATGGGAGGTGTGAATTATGGCTACAGGAATGGCTCCTCTTTTACGATAGCTAATCCGGCAAGCTACTCTGCCCTGAAGTACACAGCATTTGAAACCGGCTTGCGATCACGGTGGGCCCAGGTTTCGCTCAACGAGAATAAATTCGCAACGGCTGATGCATCCTTTGGGTATCTGGCCCTGGCTTTTCCTGTAAGTCGTAAAATTCCGTGGAGCGTAGCACTCGGACTTACGCCCTTCAGCAAAAAAGGATATAGACTAAGGTACCAGTTCACCGAGCCATTTCAAAAAGAAGAAATATTCAGCGGCTCAGGTAATTATTCCAAATTTTTTCTTGGGACTTCAGTGGAGGTAATTAAAAATCTTTCTATAGGTGTGAATGCAAATTATTTCTTCGGAAATCAAACGGATACTCACACCGTTGCATTTCAACAGGATCTGGATTTTTATAACCTGACACGGCTCAGCCGAACCTCAATCGGAGATTTTGTAGTAGATGCCGGGATTCAATACACGCTGCCGTTGAAGGACGGCAAACAAGTGGTAATTGGTGCGATAGCCAATTTGCCCACAAACCTCAAAACGCAAAAAGAAACAGTCGCCTTTACTTACGATACCGTGCGCCATCAGGAGACACTGAAATATAACACTCTACTTCCCTTTGGTGGCGGACTGGGTATTACGTATTCAAACAAGGAATTGCTGAGCCTGGGTATGGATTTTTACTACCGGAGCTGGAGTGATTACAAACAAGAGGGTCAGGTATATGATACTCTGCAGGACCGGTTTGAAATATCGCTGGGAGGAAGTTTTCAGTTTTCGGAGACCGGACAGGCCACAAGCGACCAACCTTACTGGAAACGAATACCTTACCGCTTTGGCATTAAATATGTGAAACCGTTCATTGACGTGGAAGGCAGTGAATATCACGAAACAGCAGTCTCTTTAGGTGCAGGGTTCCGGTTGAAAAATCAAAAAGGTTTGCCCTCTCAGATGTTGGATATTTCTTTGGAAGCCGGACAAATCAGCAATTTTGAATCTGACGCGCTCAAAGAAAGATATCTACTCCTTCACGTAGGCTTTTCCTTAAATCAATCCTGGTTTGGCCAGAGAAAAATAGACTAACCATAATGAAGAAAATATCACTTAAAGCCTTCCTGATCACGCTATTTGGAATATTCATTATTGAAACAGCAACTACCAGCGTTGTCCATGCTTCTGCGTTGGATCAACAGCATGCTTCGATAATGGTACAGGAGAGCGGTGAAAAAGGCAATTGCCCCGGGCCCACCTGGGGTGAGGATAGCGTAACGGCTGTAAGAGAATATTCGCTTTATGACCAGTATTTTGCCCAAAAAAATTATAAAGACGCGATTCCTCATTGGCGCCATGTGCTATTGAATGCGCCTAAAGCGCGACTTGGCGTATATGTAGATGGGGAAACCTTAATGGAATATCAAATCGAAAATGCCAGCGATGAAGCCCGCAAGGAGGAACTGATTGATACGCTAATGTGGATGTATGATCAGCGTATTGCCTGTTTTGACAAAGAATGCTATGTGTTGGGAAAGAAAGGTGTTGACCTGATGAAATTCAGGCCATCTGCATATGCACAAGCTTATGAGATCCTGAAGCGATCAGTGGATTGCCAGGGCAATGACGTTTTGATCACTGTTCCTTATACCTACATGTTTGCATTAGTGCGCCTCTATAAGGATAAGCAGGTTAATCTTGACACATTGCTCAGCGAATATGAACGGATCGGCAATATAACTCAGCATAATATAGATGCAAATGGCCAGTACGTGGAGAACTGGAAAAAGGTACAGGCCGCCATAGATAATCTGGTTGCACCCCTTGTCCCGTGCGAAGAATTAATTGAATTTTACAGAAAGAAATATCAGCCCGGAAGTACACCTGCCAAGGATATTACGCAAATGACTGAGATGCTTTCTTCACGCAATTGCACCAAAGATCCTTTTTACCTTACCCTTGCTAAAGCTGACTACAGCAACAATCCAAGTGGACAGGCGGCATTGGCCATTGCAAAGGGAGAAGAGGCTGCCGGCAATACCAATGAAGCTTTGAAATATTACAAGGATGCCCTGGAACAGGCAACCTCAGCAAATGACAAAGCGGATATTAATTACAGCATTGCGCGGATCTATAAAAACAGGGATGAGTGCAGTACGGCAAGAAATTATGCCCGCGCTTCAGCTTCGCATCGCGAGGATGCAAGGGTATATATCCTCCTGGGAGATATTATTATTGCCTGCGCCAGCGATTGTGATGACAAAATTCCCAGATCTGTATATTGGGTGGCTGTAGATTATTATCAAAAAGCAAAAAGTTTGAATTCTTCAAATGGCGAAACAGCCAATTCCAGGATCGCTACGTATTCCGCTTACTTTCCTAAGCAGGAAGATGTTTTCTTTTACAACCTGAAAGATGGAGACAGCTACACCGTAGAATGCTGGATACAGGAATCCACTAAGGTGAGAACGAGAAAATAAAGGAGATTAGAATAGCCGGGGTTTTCCCGCTGAATCAAAATTGCTCCAATGCCATTATCTTATAAAAAGCCTTCGGACCGCCCGGCAAGAAAAGCCGCATTTCCGGGGCTTTTTTATTTTTCGCTGCTTGGACTACCGTTGCTTCTTTTTTCCTCCTGCGGTTCAAATGATCCGGGAGAAGTAGAGGCCATTACGAAAGAACGGAACGTGCCCAGTGAAACCGGGCGTGATATCGAAATGATATATACGGATTCAGGAAATCTGAAAGCCATTATGACTGCGCCTGTGATGCAAAAGTTCCTTGGGGAAAATGAACGCATTGAACTTCCTCGCGGACTGCTGGTGAACTTCTACGATGAAAACCAGGAGGCATCAGGAATGCTGAAGGGCAACTATGCCATTCGGTTTGTAAATACCAATTTGACGGAAGTGAAGAATGACGTAGTAGTGGTAAATATTGAAGGCGATACGCTTCATACCGAGCATCTGATTTGGGAAGAAGATAATGACCGGTTGTACAGCAATGAAATGGTGCGGGTGAGAACTCCAAAAGAGATCATTATTTCAGAAGGATTTGAATCCAACCTTCATTTTACCAATTATAAATTTTTCAATATAACGGGTACAATTGAACTTGATGATCCGAACGATCCGAACGTGGAATAAAACCTCTGAACTGCTATCCGTTCAGTTTCCTGTGGTCTGAGAGAAACTTCTCAAGCCCGCTGTCAGTCAGCGGATGATGGAGCAACTTCAGGAACTGGTCCGGAGGACACGTTACGACATCCGCACCGGCCTCGGCACATTGAGTGATGTGGAGCGGGTGCCGGATTGAGGCTGCGAGAATGTATGTCTCGAAATCGTGCAGGCTGTAAATATGTGCAATTTGCTCAATGAGTTCAACGCCATTCATTGTAATATCATCCAGCCGGCCAATAAACGGTGAAATATAGGTGGCCCCGGCTTTTGCTGCCAAAATAGCCTGGCCTGCCGAAAAGCATAGCGTACAGTTGGTTTCAATGCCATTATCGCTAAAATAGCGGATCGCTTTGATGCCATCTTTGATTAATGGAACCTTTACAACGATATTATCATGGAGCTTAGCCAGCTTCTCCCCTTCCTTAACGATGCCATCAAAATCCGTAGCAATCACCTCTGCGCTGACAGGACCATTCACCATTTCGCAAATTTTCACATAATGGGCAATTATCGCTTCCTCACCCTTAATGCCTTCTTTGGCCATAAGAGAAGGATTGGTGGTAACACCATCCAGAATTCCCAGATCATTAACTTCTTTAATGGCATCAAGATTCGCAGTGTCTACAAAAAAACGCATGGCAATACAATTTATGAATGAGTGAATTTAAGACTGAAAACAGAACGGGGAAAAAAGAAAAAAGGGTAAGCTACCTGCATCGCACCGCTCAACCACCTCTCCCTTGCTTCTTTCCAGACCTGGGGGATTGAGGCGGGAGCTGGTCGTACAGGGCTTACCCGGCTGCAAAGGTAAGGAAACCGAATTCGGATTTACCATACTGGTGGCTGATTTCGCATTTTACTGCGCCACCTTTTTTGTGAGACGACAACTCGATTTCCGGGAACTGTTTGATTCAAAATGTTAAGATCCAGGCTTTACTCTTATTCCTGTAAAAACATTTTGTTGACCTTTCATCCGGCTGCATTTCCCTGGCTTTCTGCAAATGTTTTAAAATCATCAAGATACTTCTGCGATTGCTTTTTGAATGCTCCGGGCATTAACCATCCGATGAGCTTCATAAAACCGCTGAAACGGAATTCTGCCTCTGACAGGTAGCGGGTTTTGTCCGGCCCGATTGGAATAAATAAGTTTCGTTGTTCATTCCAAACTCCTTTCGTCTCGTAAACAGCAGAAAACTCATCCGGCAAATCTCGTTTGATAATCGTCTCCACCATCTCTATTTTCCGTTTTCCCATTTCGTACTTTATCTGCGATTTCGCTCCCGGCTTCCCCGCCTCTCCGCTTATGTGCTCAAAGCTCTTCAGCCCAGGTTGCCAATGCTTCAGGTTGTCCGGATTATCAAACAACTCCACTACCCTTTCGCGGGGCAGATTGATGATTACTTCGTTGGTGTACTTCATAAGCCTTAAATAATTGTTATTCCAATTTTATAAATAAAAAGGCAAAAATTCCAACGAGATTAAACATAGGAATAGGGATTATTTCCGTCCGTTGGAATTTTCTCAACGCCATAAACACAATCCTTATTAAATATAAAGAAAAGCCTCACTCAACATCAGCAGGCTTTTTCAACGTTCTGGACAGCCAGATATAGCCAATTAGTCCGGCCACGAAGGAGCAGACCAGGATGCCCACTTTCGCCTGGTTAAGGAGTTCCTCCTGCCCGCCTTGGGTAAAGGCCAGATTAGAGATGAACAATGCCATTGTAAATCCTACGGCTCCGAGAAATCCCACACCAATAATGTGTGTCCATTGCAGGTCGTCCGGTAGTTGTGCCAGGCCCAGCTTAACTGCAAGCCATGAAAAAATGGCGATGCCGAAGAGCTTGCCGAGCAAAAGCCCCAGCATAATCTGGATGGTCAGCGGGGAGGCCAGAATCTGGAAAAAATCACTACCTATCACCACGCCTGCATTCGCGAGAGCAAAAACAGGCATCACCACATAGAGGACTACCTCATGTAGCGAATGTTCCAGTTTTTGAAGCGGGGAGCGAACCTCCTCAATGCTGCGTTCCAAATAATCAAGAGAAGATAACTGCTCATTGGTCATAACATGCGCACCGGGCAGTCGTATTGAAGAAAATTGCTGTAAACCGGAATTCATCCTGTCCAGGAAAAGAGGCAGATCAATTTTGCGGGTAATGGGGATGGTAAAGGCTGCCAACACTCCGGCAAGTGTGGGATGGATGTGTGCCAACAGAAAAACATACCACAGCGCAATGCCGATAATCAGGTATAAAACCGGATGCCGCACATCAAAGAAGTTGAAAATGATAAGAATGAAATAAAGCCCTGCTGCTATGGCCATCAGCGAAATGGGTATACTGCCGCTGTAAAAAATGGCGATTACCACGATAGCACCAATGTCATCCACAATGGCAAAAGCCGTGAGCAAAACTTTCAGGCTCAACGGTACGCGGTTTCCAATCAGTTTCAATATACCGAGGGTGAAAGCAATGTCAGTCGCCATTGTGATTCCCCATCCTTCCATTCCTTCTCCACCCTGGTTCAATATGAAAAAGATTGAGACGGGCAATATCATTCCTCCTGCTGCAGCAGCTATAGGCAGGGCTGCCTTTTTCATGGTGGATAGCTCTCCGGCCATTACTTCACGCTTAATTTCCAGCCCGACCACAAAGAAGAACACTGCCATCAAGGCATCATTGATCCAGATAAGCAGGCTTTTCGAAATGGCCCAATCTCCAATACCCACAGAGAATTTTGTATTGAGAATTTCAAAGTAGGTTTCGGACCAGGGTGAATTTGCCCAGAGAAGTGCCAAAATCGTCATGGCAAAAAGCACAATTCCTGCTGACGATTCTACATTGATAAATCTCCGGAAGGGTTCGATCGTAGCTTTAAATACTCTTTTCCCTGTTTCCTTTACCATAGTTTCCTTTTCAAGCTGAGAATAAATATTGATGAAAGGCTTCAAAATTAAAAATCCCATTCATACCAGAAGAGAATCAATAATAAAAGCCTTTCATAGACGGGATGGCCCCCACGGTTCTAAACCCTATGTTCAGTGAAAAAAAATCTATAGTGCCTCATTTTTCCTTTTCTGATCTATGTGGCCGAAATAGAAAGTCCGGCAGGATCCATAATCAACCTTGCAGGGGTGAACGCAAAAAAGCCATCTTGTTAACAAGATGGCTTTTAATTAAAAGCGGTCCGGACGGGACTCGAACCCGCGACCCCGTGCGTGACAGGCACGTATTCTAACCAACTGAACTACCGGACCGTCTTCCCCGAAAGGAGGTGCAAATTTAAACACATTTCACCTGAATAGAAATGCTTTGCGTAAAATATATCGATAAGTTCTGATTATTAAATAATTATAAAATAATAATTGCTTTTGTGATTCTTTCACCGCCTCCTGGTTTCCGACCCGGAAAACTTCTGTGATGATATTCAAAACAATTTGAGAATTTGGGCATTGAAAGAAAAGTTGATTCGTTGAAGGCAGCGTTTCACAGGCGAAGGGGAAATCCTTAATTTAGCAGCCTTACAGAAATAACGAATTTTATCAACCCAATCCACAAAGTAAAATAATAGATGAGTACGCTAAAAGACCGGTTTGAAGAGAAAGCTGCAAAGCTGAGAGAAGAGGTAAAGAATATTCGGGAGGAATATGCTGACAAAGTAATAGGAGACATAAAGGTAGGACAGGTTTATGCCGGTATGAAAGGCATGATTGGCCTGGTATACGAAACCTCCTCACTTGATCCTGCTGAAGGAATCAGGTTCAGAGGTTATTCTATCCCTGAACTTCGTGAAAAGCTGCCAAAAGCTGAAGGAGGAGTAGAACCCCTGCCAGAAGGCATTTTCTACCTTATGCTGATGAATGAGTTGCCTTCAGAAAAAGACGTGAAAGAAGTATCCCGGCTGTTCAGGGAAGGAGGTACTGTTCCGCCACATGTTTTCAAAATGCTGGATTCACTTCCAACTACAATCCATCCGATGACGCAGTTCAGCCTGGCCATCCTGGCTATGCAATCTGAATCTGTATTTGCAGAAGCCTATCGTAAAGGAGTTTCACGCTATGAACTTTGGAAGTATATGTTTGATGATGTGATCAATCTTATTGGAAGATTGCCACGGGTGGCTGCCTATATTTATCGCAGAACCTATAAGGACGGAAAGCACATCGAACCCGATGATTCGCTGGATTGGGCGGCCAATTTTGCACACATGCTGGGATACGGCAATAATGCTGAGTTCAAGAAGCTCATGCGCCTCTATCTCACTATTCATGCTGACCATGAAGGCGGCAATGTTTCGGCCCATACTACCCGGCTGGTGGGTTCCGCCCTTAGCGATGCATATTACTCTTTTTCCGCAGCGATGGACGGACTTGCCGGTCCGCTGCATGGACTTGCGAACCAGGAGGTGATCCGCTGGATCCTGGATTTGCAGGAGGAGCTGGGTGGTGGCGTTCCTTCGCGACAGCAGATTGAAGAATATGTACACAGAACACTGGATGCCGGTCGCGTAATTCCGGGATATGGTCATGCTGTCCTCAGGAAAACAGATCCACGGTTTACGGCCCAGCACGAATTTGCGAAAGAATACATGCCAGAGGATGATCTCGTAAAAATCGTGAGCCTGCTGTATGAAGTTGTTCCTGGCGTATTAAAGGAAACCGGAAAAATCAAAAACCCGTGGCCAAATGTTGATGCCCACTCAGGAGCACTGCTCGTGCATTACGGCATGAAGGAATATGATTTCTACACGGTAATGTTTGGTGTTTCCAGAGCATTGGGTGTTTTAGCATCCTTGATCTGGGACCGCGCTTTGGGCCTTCCGCTCGAAAGACCCAAATCTGTAACCACAAAATGGATCACCGAAAATGTGAAATAAAATTTTGCTTGTTTCAATACAATGTGAAAATGCCATTCCCTTCAAAGGGCGTGGCATTTTTGTTAAAATTCAGAATCAGCAAACAGGCAAGTGCAGGTGATTTAATAACGGAAGCTCAAGAATTAAATATTTACCAAAACAGATTTTTAAGCATGATAACGGTCAAGAAATTTACTTTCAATCCATTTCAGGAAAATACCTATGTGCTGCATGATGAATCGAAAGAGGCTGTGATCATAGACCCCGGCTGCTCTGATGAATCGGAAAGGCAGGAATTGGAAAAGTATATCCGGGAAGTAGGTTTAAAGCCGGTCCACCTGCTGAATTCGCACTGTCACATAGATCACATATTCGGCAACCGGTTTGTGCAGGAAGAATTCTCGCTAAAGCTGGAAGCTCATCGTCTTGAAGTACCAATTTTGGAAGGCGCCATAGAAGCTGCGATGCGTTTTGGCATATCCCCTCCGGATGCTCCACCGATAGAAATATTTCTGGAAGAAAACGGCTCCGTTAGCTTTGGAAAATCCGAATTGAATATTTTATTTCTACCAGGCCATGCTCCGGGACATATTGCATTTCATTCGCCAGACGATAATTTTATCATCAGCGGAGATGTCCTTTTTCATGGGAGCATAGGTAGGACGGATCTTCCGGGTGGAAATCTGGAAACGCTTATGGACAGTATCTGCAATAAAATGATGAAGCTGGAAAATAGCTGTACGGTTTATTCCGGCCACGGACCAGATACTACGATAGAAACTGAGAAAAAACACAATCCTTTCCTGCTTAATTATTGTAAATAGCAGTACCCTATGAATTGGCAACTTATTATTATAATAGTAGTTTTTATAGCTGCAATAGGCTACCTGATATTTTATCTTACGGGTAAATTTAAAAAAGAAAATTGCACAAGTTGCGGACTTGGTGAGGCTTCTAAGTCAGAGGCTATACGCAAATTCAAAGAGCGGGTTTCATGATCCTGTGCTTTCAATAAGCACAACCGCGTGTGCGGTCACTCCTTCTTCACGGCCCACGAATCCTAACTTTTCTGAGGTAGTTGCCTTAATGGATATTTTATCTGCAGTGGTCACTAGCACCTCCGCCAGCCGCTGTTGCATTTTAGGGATATAATCTTTGAGTTTAGGTTTTTCCAAACAAACTGTGGAGTCAATATTCCCGATGCCATAGCCTTTGTCCTTCAGTAGCTTTATAACTTTTGCAAGCAATACAGTGCTATCTGCATTCTTATAGATGGGATCAGTATCAGGAAAATGGTATCCAATGTCGCCCAAAGCTGCTGCTCCAAGCAGGGCATCGCATATTGCGTGGATCAACACATCCGCATCAGAATGGCCCACAGTCCCTGTTGGATGTGGGATGGAAATTCCGCCAAGTATAAGAGATTCACCTGCTGCCAGGCGATGCACATCATAACCGAAGCCTATACGATATGACATAAATGAGCAGGACTGCTATTGTTGCGAATCGCTCTCGAAATTGAAGAGAAGTGTAAAACGCAGTGTATTTTCAAGAGGACTTCTTTGCGTGGTTTTTTGACTGTTGGTCGGCACCAGATAGGCAAAGTCCAACCCGAAAACATTGTAGCGTAGCCCTACACCAAGCGTGAGGTATTGACGATTTCCTTTGGTGGGATGCTCATAAAAATATCCTGCTCTGAGTGCGAACTGCTGGTCGTACCAATATTCGATCGCAATGGATGGATTAATCTCCCTGAGTTCTTCCACAAAACCGCTGGTAGTGGAATCTCCCGGTGCGTCATAAAATGACTGGATCATGCCGGCAATAACGGGTTGATCAGGATTTTCTCCGCGTTCGATCTCAAAATCACTACTTCCCTGTACAGGTATGAACTGGCCATTGGAATCCAATTTATAGATGGGAGAAGTAGGTACAAGCAATTTGTTAAGATCCATTGTGAAGCCTATCTCATTGTACTCGTCCAGCTCCAGATTAAGGTAGGACCCCAGACGGAGGTTTATAGGAATAAAATCCCTTTCCGTTTCATCTGTGTACGTAATTTTAGATCCTATATTGGAAATATTTCCACCGAAAGCCAGCGTGCCTTCATATCCAAATAGTTCCGTTTCATTTTCATAATAAGCAGAAAGATCACCTGCTACTGCGGTTCCGGGCTGCGTTTCACCACCATTGGTGAGCGGAGTGTTTCCTGCTAGGTTGGAATAAATAAACCGGAGGGAAACCCCTACGGAAAAATTATCCGAAAGCTTACGGGCATATGTACCGTCAATCGCGAATTCGTATGGCCTGAAATCTCCGAGAGAAGCTCCGAACTGGTCAGTAAATGCAATATCACCGAGAGAAAAATATCTTAGGGAGCCACCGAATGACTGAAATTCATCAATTTTCTTATAACCTGAGAGGTAGGAAAGATTAATGTCTGGCACCAGAGCTTTCAACCAGGGGGTATAAGAAAGAGCAAATCCAAATTCATTCTCAACAAATGCGAGTTTGGACGGATTCCAGTGGGTGGAATTGGCATCGGGCGTGATGGCTACACCTGCATCAGCCATAGCTCCTGAACGGGAATCGGGAGTGATCATCAGGAATGGAACAGCAGTGGTGATAACGTTTCGCCTTCCGCTCAGTTGGGAGGCGCTTTGAATCTGTGCAGAAGCCAGCGTGCCGGTAAAGCACAAGATGCTACTAACAATGGAAATACGAAGAATTCTCATTTCTATTTTTAAGGATAAAATTAACAAGATGCAAATTTAGGAAGACGACCCTGAGTGATGGCCGAAATTATTTCAAAACTACCAGCTTTTCAAATTTTTGAGCGGTTTCGCCATTTGGTGTTCTGATTTTGAGCTTGTAAACGTAGACACCTCTGCCAATATTATTGCCAAAATCATCTCTTCCGTCCCAGTCAATGTTGCTTACATGAGAGCCCTCTGAATATGCCTCTGTCTCAATGGTCTTGACGATCTTACCTGAAATAGTAAATATCTGTACCTGCACCAGGAGGCTCTGTCCCGGTTGATTATGATCAAAGTGGAAGGTGGTGTGGGTGGTGAAAGGATTGGGATAGTTCAGTACATGATCCAGCGCTATTTTGGATGAATTCGCTACTACGAACTCGGTATATCCCTCAGCAGAATTGTTTGCTACATCCCAAACCTTCACTCTGACCGTATATCTTCCTTCTGTAAGTTTTGAGAAAGGATAACGGATCTCTCCAGCCCTGTGGTTGTCAAGTTCAGCCTCATAAAACTCATTCATCACCACGGGTTCACCATCATTGAGTATAGCTGTGAGATCATGCCCCACACTTTTGCCCAAGGTATTGATCCCGTTATCATCAGAAACTTTAGCGATCAACAATGGATTTTCATCCGTCAACCCTCCGAAAACAAAATCATCTTCATTTATAAAGAGTTCAACCTGAGGCGGCATATTATCTGTTACAGCACTGTCAGAGGTTCCCCCGATTACAATATTGGTGTAGCTTCCATTCGCATCGTTCTTCCCATCCTCTGCATAGTAGCTGATTTTTCCTAAACCATTCTCATAGGAGATGTCTTTTGGCACCACAAAGGAGAAGGAGAATTTGCCGCCCGATACTGATACTTTACCTTTATATATAAGGTCCTGCTGAAGCTGAAAAGTAATTTCCGGAGACCGGGGGTCATTTTGCAACGTATTTATATTGGATGGCTTGTCAAATACGGTGGGATATAATAGTCCGTTGAAGTTCGGCAGCAATGTCCCGGAGCTGTTTCGTACTTCCCCTTCTATTGTCATCAGCGAAAGCGCTTTAAGCGTATCAGCCTGACTGGTTACTGGCGATTCATTGATCCGGGTAGTGACGACCTCCTCTTGAGGATAAAGGAGTTTTAATGCCGGATCGCCCAGCAGTGAGAAATTTATAAAGTTGAATCCAAAGTTTACTCTGCTGCTGTTTTTTGTTTGCCTGAATAGCTGGCCAATTGTGGGCATTGATCCGTCCGGTTCCGGTTCAAACATTTGCGAAAAAAGTGCCTGTAGCAAAAGAAAATTGCTGCCAGAATAGGCCACCCGTGTAGTAGTTAAAAGTGCGATACCTCCAGCCAAAGGATTGAGCAAAACCAGTTCTCCTGCCGAAACCCGGTCAGGATCGTCAAACCTGCTGAATTCGCAGGTAGCGGTTACAAACAATGGCAGTTTACTTTGATTGTTCCAGGATTGGATATCTGAGATCTCCATAATGCGTTCATGCGCCAAGCCTACTTCTCCGCCATGCCCTACATAATTTACCAGTAAGGCGCCTTTATCAATTTGCCGGTTTATCTCCTCGTTTACGGCCGGATACCGGTTTCCTCCGGCAGAGGATTGTTGCTGATATGCGTCAAGATAAATCTTATCTACGTTATAATCTTTATAATCCTTTTGAATTGAATCAGTTATCACTTCTGTGTCATAAACATGCCCGCCTATATCTTCATCATCAGCTATAAAAAGCAAATTGTTGCGCCAGTTTCCCAAAGTACTGGACTGGACATAATTCTTAATTTTATTTACCATCTGCCATCCCTGTTCCTCTGTAACCACCGGCAAACGGCCAATGCTCACGTCCAGCATTATTCCCGTTAACTTCCCGTGCTCCAAATCCCCCTCAGGATCATCTAAAAACCCAAAAAAATCATCGGTGCAATAGGAGCCTTCGGGATGAGTGATATTATCATTTTGATAGGTAGGGACAAAATTCGTGTTTCCTGTTATCCGATTTTTGTAATCATACGAGCCATCACCAAATAACAACAGGTACCGAGGTTCATCGCTGGATGATGTCGCGTTAGTGTATAGCATCCGCATAAAGTCTCTGATGGCGGTTACATCCTGCGCCCCGGAAGAAAACTCGTTATAAATCTGCTGCGGAGTAACGAGGTGGATCCTGAATCCATCAATGCTCTTATGAAAAGCAGCAAGTTCTTTGGCCGGAGCCATAAATTTTGGATGTGCTACAATAACCATATCCGCATGCCCAAGACCATGCAGATCCTGATTGGCAACTTTGCCGGCCAAACTTACCCGGTGCGCATCTACATCACGAAAAGCCACAAATTCCTTTAGTTCGGAAACATCTGTGCTGAATGAAGCCTGATTATTATTCACATTCAAAGTCTGCTCACTCACCTGATGCAGATCGCTGACATCCCAGATTCGCAGTGAGTTATCAGCATTGCTCATTATAAATTCTGCGGACCCTCCACCATACGACTGCTTATCTCTGAATATCATTTGGGAATTTGAGTACGATAGAGTGGCTCTCGCCTGAAGCTGAATATAGTCAAGCCAACCCATTGAATTGGACGTAGATTTTATGTACTGAAGATTCAGGTTTATCTGATCACTTGTTGCGCGAAATCCGGCAGCATCTGTCGTTTCTTTGGCAAAGTCAGCATAGTAATTTGAAGTGTTAACCGGGGGAACTTGCGATGATAATATTTGTTGCCCCCCATAGCGGTAAATGAATGAACTGTTTGAAGCTGACCGCGCCAACACCCTGCTCTTCAAAAGTATGTCCTCAGATTTAATCAAATTGGGGATAGTAAAGTCAAACTCATGCGAAGTTTGGGTGATAAACTCCTCGCCTACCCACCGCTTTCCGGATTTTATTTCCTTATTTATTTCAGAGACCTTATCCACTTCATGATGGAAAAGCGCGTCATAAGAAGTTACTGTTTGGCTACCCTGAGGAGAAGGACCTACTTTCGGGACTCGTTTACCACGACCCAGGGAACTTGTTATAAAGTAATATGCTGTGTCGCTGAAAACATTATATTGATAATTATAGCTTAAAGTTGAATCCACAAACTCCCAGAGATGAGGGCCTTCAGCAAAAAATAAGATATAATCGCTGGGATCAAAGCGGGAATCAGATTCTCCCTCAACCCTGACAGGGATCTCCTCCAGGTCATCAATTCTCGGTATCGAATTTCTATAGGGAAGCATGCCGCCTCCGTTGCCATATACGCGGATATTTCTTGGATCCATTCCGCTTGTATTCATCCCCAGGTTTACCAGATCCTCAAAAGTGACCTTAAATAATCCTGTAGCTGACACTCCTATTTTAAACCATTCTCCGGTTGCAAGGACGGAGGTATTGCTCTTTTTATTAGATGCCTGTCCGGCCTGTTGCGTCCCTGAACTATTCAAATAGCTAAGTTCCAGATCGAATTCCGTCAGCCGCTCAATTTTGCCTGTGAGGCTATTTCTCCTCAACGGCAAAAATTCTACAGTTAAAAAAGGTTTTTTATTTTGATATCCTACATGCACTTCAATCTCAACCTGAGAGTGTAACTCATTTTGGTAAGGAATTAGCTCAATTTGCTTCACCTCTTCATAAACATCGTTGCGGAGGATTACTTTTGCTTTTTCATCATTTATTCCAGGAAATTTTTCAACATACAGAGGTTGGTTTGATTTGGCCGGATCAATAATAGCAAGATCAAACGAGAGAAATGATTCGGTTCGCTCAGATGCAGGAACTATTTTCCAGTCCAGTTTTCGATGATGAGAGGTTTGTTGCCCATAGGAAGGAACAGTAAAAATGATAGCGATAAAAATATTTAAGACGATGTGTCGTTTCATGGAAATAGCCGATTTAGGAATTAAGTCTTACAAATTTTCAGTGAGGCTGAAGAGGCGAAATTTGGTTGTTAACGCAAATCATCCGCAAATTTGTATTTTTGAATGAATTTAAACTCCAGCTTTATGAAAAGAATCTATACCTTAGTACTGCTGCTGATAATATCACTGCCAGCGCTGGCTCAGGATCCTGAGTTCACCCAATTCTATGCCAACCCTTTATACCTAAATCCTGCTTTCGCGGGCACAGCTAAAGGCCCAAGGGTTGCGATGAATTACCGTAATCAGTGGTCCAGTATCTCTTCAGGTTTTGTAACCTATGCTGCATCTTATGATCAACATTTCGATCGCCTGGGCGGAGGGATCGGCCTGCAGGCCTGGTATGACAAGGCCGGAGACGGAGAACTATCCAACACGGTCTTCAGCGGCATGTATTCCTACCATCTTAATGTTACCAGAGAATTTGCCATCAAAGCAGGGTTGCAGGCATCAATGTATACCCGTAGCATTGATTTTAATAAACTAAAGTGGGGTGATCAGATTGATGCAAGAAGAGGTTTTGTATTTCAGACACAGGAACCGATCCCGGGAGATGGGAACGGAGTATATACAGATCAGCCCTTTGTAGATTTTTCTGCAGGAATGCTGGGATTTACAGAGAATTTCTTCGTTGGATTTGCCGTAAATCATATTACAGAACCTAACCAATCTTTCTATGCCAACCCGGAAAGTGTATTGCCCAGAAAATATACCGGCCATGCAGGATTTCTTATTCCTATAGAAGAAGGTAGAAATCCGGAAGATTTCATTTCACCTAATATTTTGTTTCAGCGCCAGGGCAATTTCACACAGGTCAATTTTGGTGCTTATGTGATTAAAGGACCGTTTGTTGCTGGTGCCTGGTTTCGGCAGACCGGTTATAATTCAGATGCCTTTATGGCGCTGATAGGTTTAAAGAAAGACATCCTGAAAGTAGGTTATAGTTATGATCTTACCGTGTCGGATGCAAGGTCAGCCGCAAGAGGAAGCCATGAAATTTCCCTTATTCTGGAGTTTGAATATAATCAAAGTTCTACTCGCGGAAAATGGAAAGGCCTAAATTGTCCTACCTTTTAACAATAACGGGCAGGATCATTGAGTTTATTAAGATTGAGGATCATCAAAATCAAAACACTTTTTTAAATTAAGCATTGAAAGTATGAGAAATCATATTGGGTTAATTATGATTGCCCTTTACTGTGGAGCATTTGTATCTTGTAAAAAAGAAAAGTCATCTACAACTGGCTGGAATTACAACGATGAAAAATGGGGCAGTTTTGAAGTGGCAGAAGCACAACCACAGGAAACCGGACCTAACCTCGTTTATGTTGCAGGGGGTACATTTTCAATGGGACAAACGGAGCAGGATGTAACATTCGAAGCCGATGCAATGCCCAGGAAAACGACAGTTTCCTCATTTTATATGGACGAAACAGAGGTGAAGAACCTGGACTACCGTGAATATCTCCATTGGATAGGAAGGGTGTTTATTGATTATCCCCAGGTGTATGAGCAAGCCCTCCCTGATACTTTAGTTTGGCGTGATCCCCTTGCTTATAATGAACCTTTTGTCCGGTATTACTTCCGTCATCCCGCTTATCAAAACTACCCGGTTGTTGGTGTTAGCTGGGTGCAGGCAGCAAAATATTGCGAATGGCGAACTGACCGCGTGAATGAATATATTCTGATCCGCGAAAAGATCATAGAAAAAAATCCTGATCAGATGAATGAGGAGAATTTTAATACAGAAGCTTATCTCTCTGAACAGTATGATCCAGTCACCAAAAGACCTATAAAAAATCCATCCGGTGAAGAACGCAGAGTGAGAATGGAAGATGGTATCTTACTTCCTGAGTATCGCCTGCCAACTGAAGCAGAATGGGAATATGCCGCTCTTGCGCTGCCCGGAAATGCTGTTTACGAAAACGTGAACACCCGCAGAATGTATCCCTGGAACGGTTATACGCACCGCATGGAGGAAGGAAAATATAAAGGCAAGTTCAGAGCTAACTTCCAGAGAGGTGCAGGAGACCTTCAGGGCGTAGCAAGTGACCTAAATGATCAGGGCGCAATACCTACTCCTGTTGTAAGTTACTGGCCAAATGAATTTGGACTTTACAACATGGCAGGCAATGTAAGTGAATG
>JBBDIG010000035.1 GCA_040880525.1 Bacteroidia bacterium | reverse complement strand
AATAGACCTAAACTCTTTTGAAAAATCTCTCCAAGAAATAGGGGTCTAAGACACTAAGTAACACTAAGTTTTTAAAAAGGGTTTAGACACAAAGGCACAAAGCTTCACTAAGTTATTTAAAGAAATGAAAATTAGACACAAAGCTCTAAGGCAGAAATAACACTAAGTTTTTTGGTTCTACTGGTATTTTAATAAAGAAATGGAGGATGAACAGGTGCTATAGACTAGTAGACCTGACAAACGAAATGAAAATCCCCCTTGAGGGTCCGAAGGACTCCGGACTCTTGCGGAGGGGCAGGGGGTGTTCGAAACACAACTATAGCCCCCTGGATTATCCGTTGAACTGCTCCGATAGAATTTAGAAACAAAGGCTCGAAGGCGCTAAGTTTCACTGATTTTTATTTCGGTTTACTTTTTATAAAATCATTTTTTTAGTATTAATTTATAAGATATTTAATTATTAATATTAAATTAAAAAAAGAGTTTGCTGTTGCGATTTATTTTGGAGCTTTAAATAATAAAAACACTCCCAGAACGCCAAACATTGCATTCGGGATCCAGACGGCTATCCAGGCGGGGAAGCTGGTATTAACGGCAAAGGTGGAGGAGAACTGGAGTACCAGCAAATAGGAGAAAGCGATGAGCAAGCCGAATCCGAGGTGGGTGCCGATTCCACCCCTCAATTTGCGTGAAGATACCGCTACGGCAATGATCACGAGCACAAAAGTGGCGAAAGGCACCGATGTTCGTTTTTCCCGCTCCACAATATAAAGGTTGATCCTTTCCTCTCCGCGCATTCTTTCCAGATTAATGAATTCAGTGAGTTGCGTAGTGGTCATGGTGGGGATGGTGAGCGTTTTTCTGTCGAAATCACCTGGCGCTATTCCAATATCAATCAGCATGGTATCACCTGATGTAACGTCCTCTTCCAGCCCGTCAATGTTGCGAATTACCCAGTCATGCATCAGCCATTTCTGCTGCTTTCCCTCCCATTTAACCATCCGTGCGCTCACTTTTCTATTGAGCTCATTTCCTTCAAATTCCTCATACGTGAATTTATACCCCGTTGAATCCGGGTTGTCATAAGATTCGAGATACATGAAATTGCCGGGAGAAACCTGGCGGTGGATGTTTACCGCCCCATAATTATATGGATTGCTCAAGTAGGTAATTTCGAATTGTACCATAGCATCACTGGCTTTAGGGATTACCCAACCTTTAAGGTAATAGGAAATGCCTGTGAGCACCGTAGCAACAATAAGATAAGGTACCAGCAGCCGGTAAAAACTCACTCCGCTGGCCAGGATGCTCAGTATCTCAGAATTGAATGACATCCGCGAGGTGAAATAAACGGCAGAAATAAAGATCAGCAGCGGGCTGATGAGATCAATCAGGTACGGAATAAAGTTCAGGTAATAAACCGTAAAGATCTGAAGTACCGGGGCATCCTTTTCAATAAAGTCATCAATCTTTTCTGAAATATCGAAAATAACGGCAATGACTGCAAACATCAGCAACACAGCGAACAGCGTAGTAATAAAATTGCGGATAATGTACCAGTCGAGGATTTTCATCAGAGCCTTCTGCTCAGTTTTATTACCATTTCATCTTTCCATTTGACAAAGCTTCCTTCGAGGATCTGCAGTCGCGCTTCCCGAACAAGCCACAGGTAGAACACCAGATTGTGGAGGGATGCAATTTGTACGCCCAGGTATTCATTGCTGTAGACGAGGTGGCGCAAATAGGCTTTGGTATAATAGCGGTCCAGGAAACTCATAGGCGTGGAATTCAGCGGTGAGTGATCATTTTTCCACTTAGCATTGCGGATGTTGATTATGCCTTCTGCCGTGTAAAGGTGGCCGTGCCTTGCGTTGCGCGTAGGTATTACGCAGTCAAACATATCAATGCCCCGGTGTATGCACTCAAGAATATTGGCGGGAGTGCCCACACCCATCAGGTAGCGTGGCTTTTCTGCCGGAAGAATATCGCAGACAAATTCCGTCATATCGTACAATATCTCCTCAGGTTCGCCCACGGAGAGGCCACCAATGGCATTGCCAGGCAAACCACTGGCAGCTATATATTCAGCCGATTTTTTTCGCAAGTCTTTGTAAACACTGCCCTGCACAATGGGAAAAAGCACCTGTTCCCGTCCGTATTTAGGTTGTGTATCGTTGTACTGCGCTATGCAGCGGTCCAGCCAGCGGTGCGTCATGTGCATGGAGTTCTCAGCATATTTCCATTCGCATGGATAGGGTGTGCATTCATCAAATGCCATCATGATGTCTGCTCCGATGCTGCGCTGTATATCAATCACTCCCTCTGGTGAAAAGAAGTGCCGGGAACCATCAATGTAGGACTGAAACTCCGTTCCTTTTTCGGTAATTTTCCTGATGTTGGAAAGTGAATACACCTGGAACCCGCCACTGTCAGTAAGGATCAACCCGTTCCAGCCCATGAATTTGTGCAAGCCCCCTGCGCTTTCCAGCACATCAATTCCCGGTCGCAGGTAGAGGTGATAGGTATTTCCCAGAATAATGGGTGCTTTTACATCCTCCTCAAGCTCTCGCTGGTGTATGCCCTTTACTGTCCCCAGGGTTCCGACCGGCATAAAGATGGGCGTTTCCACCTGTCCCTGTGCAGTGGTGATTGTGCCTGCCCGGCCCCTGGAGCCGGGCGCGGTAGCCTTCAGAGAGAATTTCAATCTGCTGGAATATTTGGGGTTTGTAAAACTGAAATGTTATTGGAAAAGAAATATAATCATAAAGAAATCTGCTGTCTTTCCTGTTTCCGTAATCGCAGGGAGCATCAGCAAATAGCTTCTTTTGTTTCCTTTAAGATCTCACAGGCCTCTTCATGGGTAGGCGCTTCGGCATAAGTACGCAATACGGGTTCTGTGCCTGAAGGGCGGATCATCAGCCAGCGCTTCTCATCAAAAAAGAACTTGTAGCCATCTGTCTTTTCAATTCGTTCCACTTTATAGCGTCCAAAACTATTAAATGCATCCTGTTCACATTTCTGCATGATTTCCTGCTTCAGATGTTCATCTATGTGCAGGTCGCTGCGTTCCATAGCGAAAGGGCCTACAATACCGTGGATCTCTGAGATCAGTTCTTCCAGCTTTTTGCCCTCTTTGGCCATATACTCCCAGATCGTGAGGCCTATCCAGATGCCGTCCCGCTCAGGAATATGGCCTTTCACAGCGATTCCGCCCGATTCTTCACCACCCAGCAGAACGTCATTATCCACCATGTATTCGCAGATATATTTGAATCCCACCTTAGTTACTTTATTATCCAGCCCGTGAAGCTCGCAGAACCTTGCGATTTTGGTGGTGCAGCTAAAACTGTTGACCACCATTCCGGTCATTCCCTTTTTATTGTGCAGATAATTCAGCAGCATCAGGATAATGTGATGCGAGTCCACGAAGTTGCCCTGGCTGTCCAGCAGGCCAATGCGGTCTGCGTCTCCATCTGTAGCCAGGCCACAGGCAATATCGCCTTGTTTGCGGATGAGCCGGGAAATTTCTTCCAGATTACGCATGATCGGTTCCGGAGCCGTGCCCTGAAAGGATGGATTGAATTCGCAGTGAAGGCATATAGTATCCGGCAGCAGGCGCTTCAGCACGTTTTGCCCTGCACCAAACATTGCATCATAAGCCAGTTTCATCCCTGAGTTGCGGATAGCATCCAGGTCAAAGTTCTTACGTGCATGATTGCAATACATGGTTTCCATATCCACCATCACGATCTGTTCGCTGTCCACCAGATCTTCGAATGGATCTATGTGCCCTTCATAGATTTCCGGTATCAGGTTTTCCACTTCCTCTATCTGGGCCGGCAGCGCAGGGCCGCCATAGGAGCTCTTGATCTTGAACCCATTGTACATTGGAGGATTGTGGCTGGCTGTAATTACTACGCCTGCATCGGCATGCAATTCAGTGGCAGCCAATGAAACCATAGGCGTAGAAGCGAAATTATCAGACAAATGCACCTTGCAGCCTTCATGGGCTAAAACGCGTGCGGCTACCTTAGCAAATAATTCCCCGCTAAACCGGCAATCATATCCGAGCACAACAACCGGCTTCTCATGCGTCTTCTTCAGCCAATAAGCCGTTGCCGCTGAGACTCTTTTGAGATTTGCAACCGTATAGTCGTCTCCAATTATGGCTCTCCAGCCATCTGTTCCAAATTTTATCATTTTAATTTTAATATTTAATTCATTGTTTAAATTTCCTGGTAACTATTATTTAATGCAACAAATCATAATTAATAATTCATAACCCATAATTTCAATTAAAAAGCATTTATTCCCGTCACGTCCATTCCTGTAATCAAAAGATGAATATCATGCGTTCCCTCATAGGTTATTACTGATTCCAGGTTCATGCTGTGGCGCATAATGGAATATTCGCCCGTAATGCCCATTCCACCCAGGATTTGCCGGGCTTCTCTTGCAATAGTGATGGCAATCTGGACGCTGTTGCGTTTGGCCATTGAAATTTGTGCAGGTGTAGCTTTTCCGGAATTTTTCAAATTGCCCAGTCGCCAGGCCATGAGTTGCGCTTTGGTAATTTCTGTGATCATCTCCGCCAGTTTCTTCTGGGTCAGTTGAAAGCTCCCGATCGGTTTGTCGAATTGGATGCGCTCTTTGGCATAGCGCAGGGCCGTATCATAGCAATCGAGGGCTGCACCTATGGTGCCCCACGAAATTCCGTAGCGCGCAGAACTGAGGCAGGATAGCGGTCCCTTCAAACCCTGGACGTTCGGGAGGATGTTTTCCTTCGGTACTTTCACATTATCAAAAACCAGTTCACCGGTAATGGATGCCCGCAATGACCATTTATTGTGAATTTCGGGGGCGGTGAAACCTTTCATGCCTTTCTCCACGATGAGGCCCTGGATCTTTCCCTGTTCATTCTTCGCCCACACCACAGCAATATCAGCAATCGGGCTGTTGGTGATCCAAAGCTTGGAGCCGTTCAGCACTACATGGCTGCCTTTGTCTGTAAAGCTGCTTTTCATTCCTGCCGGATTGCTGCCAAAATCCGGTTCGGTGAGGCCGAAGCAGCCAATCATTTCACCGGTGGCCAGTTTCGGAAGGTATTTTTTTCGCTGTTCTTCACTGCCAAATTCGTAGATAGGAAACATGACGAGGGAGCTTTGGACGGATGCTGCTGAGCGGATGCCGCTGTCGCCCCGTTCCAGTTCCTGCATGATGATGCCATAGCTGATCTGGTCCAGGCCGCCTCCGCCATATTCCTGCGGAAGGTAGGGGCCGAAAGCTCCGATCTCTCCAAGACCTTTTACCAGATGACGCGGAAACTCCGCCTTTTGGGCATATTCCTCGATGATGGGCGATACATTTTTCTTCACCCAGTTCTGGATTGTATCGCGAATTAAAAGATGCTCCTCACTCAGCAGATCATCAATGTTATAATAATCGTGGTGCTGGTAATTGTCTTGTGCCATGAAAGCGGTTGATTTTTGAACTGCAAAAATAGGCAGCCGGGTGCCGGGGTGCAAGTGGCAATTGAGCAAGGAATTCCAGGACAGGACAAACCGCGATTTCAGAAAAAGTGCCCATTTCCGGGCATAAAAAAAGCGGAGCAATATTGCTCCGCTTTTCCCTCCAAAATTTCAGGGGTTTGCTGGTTGCCTGTGCTATCGGAGGGGATTCATTATTTCGGGGTATTGTGCATGCATTTGCTGTGCGTGGCGCTGGTTTTCTATTTCGCTGTAAAGTTTGTTGGCTTCGTACATGATCGCTGAGAAAGTGCTCACGTCTTCTGAGCTTTGATAATTTCTCGCTTCTTTCAGCTTTTGGTGATATTGTTTTTCTAAATCACTGAGCGAATCTTTTTTAAACAGGCTGAACATAGCTTGGTCTTTTTATGATGATACCTGTTTCAACGGAAGGGAAATAAGTATTGTTCAAAAAGGTGCATAAAAATACTGAAGTATATACACGTAGAAGCGACAGGCTACGGCAGCGGCCTGAAATCGCCATCAGGCGTAATGAGTAAAATCCGCTGTTCCGGCTTGGGCTGATGTATTTCAGGTGGCCGAAGCATAAATTTTATTTTGATTTCATAACTGTATTGCAGCCCAGGCTCCACGAATTCAGGATTAATGATGATATCAAAATCCTGGTAATCCAGTTTATTATAGTAGCGGGTTACAGGCCTCTTCATCAGCTTCACTCCATCCTCCACTTTCAGGTAAGCATCATGTCCGGAGGAATGTGCCTGGTATGACAGGTACCGGTCAAGAGGATAGGTGACTGCCGAGTTCTCTGCGATCACGCGATACACCGTGTCGAGGTCAACTCCAAGCCGTTTGAAATCTGCGAATTTCTTCAGAAGATAATCTATGGCCAGCTTCCGTATGGCAACCATGTTTTCCTGCGGATTTCCGGCAAAATATTCCACCTTCACCAGATCGTATATCTCCTGAGCCGCAGCGGCAGAAAGCAGCTTGTCCAGTATTTCAGCATCTTTATATCCAATGTGAATGTTCTTTTGCAACTCAAAACCTGCGGGAACTTCATTATAGGTTTTGCTGAACAGTTTCTTTTCCACCTCCATATCAAAGAGCGGAACCAGCGATATCATGTCAAGGTAAATATCTTCCGGAGGAATGCCCATTGCAATGGCAGCCTCACGAAATTTACTGTAGCGCGCATTCATTAGGCTATCTGCCGCTGCTGCAGATTCGCCATGCTGCCGCATTCCCAAGATGGCCAGATAGCTTTCTGCTTTTACATTCATCAGGGATTTTACGCTAAACTCCATTTCAGTATTGCTGCGGATAGTCGCAGTTGCACTTGCAGCGCTCCTTTGCATTCGATAAAGGTTCGATTCATTATAGATCACGTTTCCCATTACCTGGGCCTGTAAAAGTGTTGGGATCACTAAAACTCCTAAAACCGTTATGGCCAAAATACTTTTTTTCATTGCTTCATTATTTTAATAGTTAAAAGAAAAAACCTGAGGCCAAACGTAGGAGCAGCAGATGAACAGGGCAATGTAAAACCTTGTAAATGCCATTGTAAACTATTTTACAAATTACAAATGGCTTTTATTCAGAAACCAACTTTATGAAAGTCAACAGAAAAAATTAAATCTGCGTCAATTGCCTTTTTTAACCGGTTGGCTGCAGGAATTTCGCGGAAGTATTGGAGTGTAAATTGCGCACGCTAATATTATATCGTTTAATGAAATTGCCAGTCCGGGAAATCGTTATTTCCGGAAGGTAAAATGTAAAAGTGATTGCCGGTAAATGCCAGATTTAAGTTCCTGTTTTGAAGCGCTGAAAGAAGCCGTAGAACGGAGGTTTCGTGCATCGCATCCTGAATGCCGTCCGCTGGAGGAATGGACGGGCGCAGAGATACGTGATTTCCAGGACGACCTGCAAGAGCAGGCGCAGGGGCGCATTAGTGAGAAATGGTTTTACATGCACATTAAAGGAAGACAGGAAAAGCTGCCACGGATAGATATCCTGAACTTGCTGAGCCGCTATACCGGAGTGCGGGACTGGGAAACATTTTGCGCCATGCTTGCGGAAACCGAAACCGGGGACGGATCCCCTTTCACAAAGCCGGAGGGAGAAAGTCTGCGCAAGAGCTTATTGAACAGAAAGCAGGCAATCTGGACTATAGCCGCAGGAACGTTTATTCTCATCTGTGGTCTTGCCTATTCTGTATTGCAACCTGAAACCGTACGCTGCACCTTCTGCTTTGAGGATGCGACTTTCGGCACCCGCCTTCCGCCAGAAGGCGCTGAGGCGGAATTGCTGCACGTTGACGAATCGCCCGAGAGGCGGATGCTGAACGACAGCGGATGTGTATCATTCTCGACCAGAAGCCGCAAAGTGCGGTTCGTGATCCGCATACCGAATTACAAGCCGGATACGATCACGCGTACAGTAAGCAATGGGCAACCTGCCGAACGAATAAGCCTGAAAACGGACGACTACGCCCTGCTGATCCAGGTCATCAGTAAATCGCAAACGGAGGATTGGGAAAAGCGAAGGAAGCAACTGGAAAGAATGATAGCACCGGATGCGCAGATATTCCAGATAGACCCCGTGAATCAGCTTGGAATGGAGATGTACAACCGAAGTGATTTTATAAATAAACTGACCATGCCACTGGAGAGCCTGAAGGATATTGAAGTGCTTGAAACAATTTATGATAACGGGAAAATTGCCAAAATGAGGTTTGTTCAGAAAAAACGACTTGAAGCGCACGAAAAATTATTAAGATGAAAAATACAATTATTCTGATTTTGGGCCTGTTGACGGTTTTTTCTGTTGCCGCTCAAAATACTCCTGTAAACAATAATGAAGGGGCATACAATACGCTTTATTCAAATTTCACCACGACCACGCTTTCTGAGGCGGAGTTGAAGGTATTTAATACGCGGGCGCAGCAGAAAATACAGGATGTGCTGAATTATATTGCACTCATTAATAATCCTGAAATCGGGCGGCAGATACGCGAGCACGCCATTTGGCAGTGCGGCAATCTTTTCAGGGACAAGGCCATGATCCGCTCAGGAAATGATTCGGTTGACGTAGCGCAATTCCTGAAAAGCTACCTGAACGGGGAAAAGAGATGGGACAGCCTGAAGGTAATGGCTGTGAACATTCAGCAGCCGCTGCAACCCGGAATGGACAATGGCTATGAAGGGCGGATGCGTCTCACTTTTACAGAGAAAAGTTCGCAAAAGAAGTTGAAAAGCGCTTCGACCGAAAATGAAATTTGGGAAGTAAAGTTTTATTTATTAAAAGTTCCAAAGAAATTTGGTGATGAAACCTTTGAACTTTGGGAAATAATATTCGGATATATTGCGATCGCGGAAAATTAAGAATCCGAATTTGGTGTTTCGTCAATTCAACAAAAACTGGAGCTTTATTTAAATAGCCAGGAAGCCAACGCCTAATTTTAAATTAAATAAGTGCATGTGAAAAATCCTGTTACCGGTGGCATGTTTTAAATAGTTTTCAAATTCAATGGGAGTAAGGTTATAGAAAATATTAGCGCCCACCCAGGCGAATTGCATTCCGTACCGGAGTTCTATCCTGTCAAAGATTACGCGCATACCGCCACCCTCAAGAGCTAACCCGGGATAGAAGAATCTGGTATCCGGGAATTCCACCTCAATGTCCTGTTGTCCATTATTGGTATATGCTTCCGTTATGATGGGATTATCTATCAGCACATTTGTGGTCATGGCCATTAAACTGAATTTTAAATACCCTCCGATCGGAGCAATGAATTCCTGTACAGATTTTTTATAGAACAGTTCATAATTTTTTCCTTTTATACCAGCATATTCTTCGAGTCCGGTTACATCTGCCGAGTTTCTTCTGCTAAATGGTCTTTCTTCGTATTCAAATTCTTCATCCAGATAAACTGATGAAGTGTAAAAGTGAAATGCTGCTCCGATATTTTGTTTACGGGAAATGGTGTATTCCACTCCCACGCTGTGCCGGTAATTAAGCGCGAAAAGATTTGTATTTCTATCACCTTCATAAGTAAAAAGATTCGCACTTTGAAAATTGGCGTTGGGCCTGTTCATGGCTGATAGAACAAAACCCTCATAATAAACTCCCAGGGTAAGGCCCTGATAACCGGGCGCCTGCGAAAATGCAAAAAGTGTGGTGAAGCAAAAGAGAAAGGTGGCCGATAGCACTTTAGTCATAACAAAAACGTGGTTTAGTTTGATTTACTGATTTGATAAAAAGAATCGTAGACAAAAGAATTAACAAAGTCTCTGCGATCACTATTTTCAAAGTTCTGAGAATTAAAAAATACTACTTTACCGGTTTCAAGGTCAAAAAGCAGAGAATAATAATATGTATCATATTCGGGAATGAAGAGGCTGACAATGGCAGGCGGAAGTAAAAACCAATAAACTGTTCCGATTAAAAAATATCCTAATGGAAAAGACTTCTTATATCGGGTGCTCACTAATCCTGTCCAGAGGAAATAGCGGGTACCGTATTTATCAATAAGTTTTGCCGCCTGCTGATGACTGGAAACAATTGCGTTGTCCTGATCTTCATGCCCGAAACGCTCCCGGATCCATTCATTCAATACCGTATAATCATTAAACTTTTCTGTGTCATCCTCATCAAAAGTATTAGGATCAATAACTTCTATGTCAAGACCGGCCAGTGCTGCGTTCTTTGCATTTAGTTTAGAAAATTCCTGTTGATTAATTTCCGATTTAACAAACTGGACCGGGGTCTTTTTTCGTGCATCGGATTTGAGATAATAAGGATCCACGACTACAATTTTTTCAATTCCAAGTGAGGCGCCTTTTAATTCAAGTCTTTTCTTTTCTTTCCTGCTGGTTGTTTTTTTTATTTTGCGGCCCCATTTATCCGTTTTGGTTTCTACAGTGGTTTTTGAGCTAAGGTAACTCTCATATTTTCTGGTAAATTCCGGATCTTGCAGCAAATCCACAAATGCATACCGGGTAAAACTAAATTCGCCATCATTCTCATCCTGTTCCTTTAATTTTTGATTTAGTTTGATTTTCTCATATTTACTCAGTTTTAAATATTCTGTAGAATCAATGGCAAGTTCCTGCGCCAGCGTATCACTCAAGGTATCACTCAGTGCTTTTTCCGAAAAATGCCTAAGCGTAAGGTCAGTGTTGTAAACCAACGATTTCATCAGGCTGTCCGACAGGGAAGCGAAAACCGGGTTTTCAGGTAAAGTTTGTTTTTGGCTCCAGACATATCGCAATGCCATTACGTTCATTTCCTCATTAGTCAACTTTCGCAAAAAGTGATTTAACTGTTGCGAACTTCCCTGCATGTTTTCAGGATCCTCGATCAGCCTGTTGAATTCGTATTTAGAGCTGTGCCGGTACGTGGTGAGATTATAAAGAGCAGTAGCAATCACTTCCTTGAGGTATGAACTTTCAGGATAATCATACTGGAGCATAAATGCAGCATATATTGCATTTGAATAATCCCTGGATTGCAAATAGAGCCGGCATAATTCAAATCGGGCAAGATCGCGTACCTTTTTAAATTCTTCTTCAGAAACGAGGAATTCCTTTTTTTCTTCAGCAACTTCAGAGAATAATATTTCTCGTATGGCTTCTCTGCGCGTTCTTACGTTAGGATGCGTACTTCTGGAATCATCATAATCCTCTGCAACCTCAATTACATTGGTTTCTTCGAGAAAATAATCTTCAGGAAATTTCAAGTGATCGGATTCAAAATATGATTTGGGGAAAGGTACATCATCAAACGGAAGGAAAGAATATTGGAGTACATCGAATACGCCATAAACCGAATTGGGATCGTACAATGTGTTTTCAAGATATTCAAGCCCATGCTTGTCAGCTTCAAGTTCCAGCTCTTTTGAGTAATTGCTCTGTGCAATTATTCTGTCTTCAGGCGAAGTTTGTTTATACTGGCTCTTCCCCCGGCTGATGCGATCATATTCTATATAAGAATTGATAGCATGTCTTTTCTGAAAATGCACCAATTCGTGGGAAAGAATGTAAGCCAGTTGCGCTTCATTTTCTAATTGCGCAATTAAACCCAGGTTAATGAAAATGCTGCCGTTGTCATAGGCAAAAGCATTTACCACCGTGCTTTTTACTACGTATATCTGGATGCGCTCCTTATCAGCCAGATCGGGGTTGGCCTCGATGATGTGGTCAGCTACATTATTTATATAGCGCCCGACAGGATCATTATAAAGTACACGGCCGCTCAGCAGGAGTTGATCAATAAGATAATTATTTACAAGAACAAATTTTTCTTTTTCTTTCCTGATCTTTCTTTTCTCAGAGCGGTCAATTCGTTCTATATCATCAATTACTTTGCTCTCAGTAAGCGTTACAAAGCTTTCAGGTATGGTGCCTGACGATTCCAGTGGTTGGTATTGATCAAAGTCTTGTGCCCATATCTGTGGGGCTAAAAATATACTTGTTACAATACACCATATTAATTTTCGCATAGGGAAGTTCACGTTAGTAAATTGTTTCTATCTAAAGGATGACAAACATAATGATAAAATTTCTTTCAACTTTCTGAATTCAATAAAAGGCATGCTTTTGCCGTGTGCTGCTATGCCCTGGGGTCGGAACGCTTAACTTTGTCCATCAATAAAACGGAACATTGAAATGGCAGAAAACCACTTCAGGAATGATCTTGAATATGCTATGGAACAGGATGAGAAAGATCCGCTCAGGGAGTTTCGCAAAAAGTTCTATTTCCCGGTGGAAAAGAACGAAAAGGAAGAGAAAATTTATCTGAGTGGAAATTCTCTCGGCCTGCAACCCAAATCTGTGAAGCATCATGTGGATCAGGAGCTTGAGGACTGGGCACGGTTTGGTGTGGAAGGCCATGTGGAAGGGAAGAATCCCTGGGCCTATTATCACAACCGGTTCAATGCGCCCCTTGCAGAAATCCTGGGTTGCAAACCGGCTGAAGTAGCCGTAATGAATTCACTCACGGTAAACCTTCACTTGCTGATGGTTTCCTTTTACCGGCCTGCAAAAACCCGCTACAAAATAATCCTGGAGGCAGGCGCCTTTTCGTCTGATCAGTATGCGATTGAATCGCAGGTGCGTTATCACGGCCTGGAGCCTGCCGATGCGGTTCTTGAAGTGGCACCGCATCCTGGCGAATATTATATCCGGGAGGAAGACATTTTATCGGCTATCCGGGAAGCCGGAGACAGCCTTGCTCTGGTGATGCTGGGTGGCGTGAATTATTATACCGGCCAGCTTTTTAACATGGAAAAGATTACCACCGCAACGCATGGGGTGGGTGCGGTAGCCGGTTATGATCTTGCCCATGCTATTGGAAATGTGCCTTTACAGTTGCACAATTGGAATGCTGATTTTGCAACCTGGTGCAGTTACAAATACCTCAACTCCGGACCAGGAGGCGTAAGCGGTATTTATATTCACGAGCGCCATGGAAACGACTCAGCCGTTCCGCGATTTGCAGGATGGTGGGGCTACCGGGCCGATACAAGGTTTCAGATGAAGAAGGGTTTTGTGGCAGAGCCAGGTGCGGCAGGATGGCACCTCAGCAATGTGCCGATACTTTCAATGGCGGCTCACATGGCTTCGCTCGAAATTTTCGGAGATGCTGGGATGAGTGCTTTGCGCATTAAAAGCAAGCATTTAACGGGTTTCATGGAGTTCCTGCTGCATCCGGATAATAATCCCGGATTTGAAGGAATTTATAAAATTATCACCCCATCTGATCCGGAGGAACGCGGGGCACAGCTCAGCTTTCTCTTCAGGGAGCATGGCAAGGCGGTATTCGAAGAACTGCAGAGAAATCATGTGGTGGCCGACTGGCGAAACCCTGACGTGATACGAGTAGCACCTGCTCCGCTCTATAATTCCTACGAAGATGTATTCCGGTTTGCAGAAATTTTCCGAAAAGCACTGAAACAACAACAATGAGCAAATTTAAGCCTGGCGATAAAGTGCAGTTGCTGAACGAGAACCTGAAAGGCACTATAACCGGGCAGGCCGGAAGCAACCGCTGGATGGTGGAGATTGAGGACGGATTTGAGATCCCTCTGGAGGAAAGGGAACTGGTTTCAGCAGGAGGCGATGAGGCCGAAGTTAAAGCCACGGCCTCGCTGGAGGCCGGGGTTCAGCAAGCCGCAGGCATAAAAGAAGAGGAAGCGGTTCTTCTCATTTTCAGAAAAGGGGATAAAGAGAACGAACTGCGGGTTTACCTCGTGAATCAACTTCCTTGTGCCTTACTGTTTACCCTTCATTTTAATAAAGGAAATACAATGGAGGGATTTGCAAAGAGTGAGATTGGCCCCAACAGCCATTTACGGCTGGGCCTTCTCAATATGCAGAACTTTGATCTTTGGAGCCATATAGAGATGCACGGGCTGATATTCGCGCCATCTCCGGATTCTGATCTGCCGCTTTCGTTTCAGTATTCGCTGAATATGAATGCACGCAAATTCATCAAGTCGCTCTCCACCAAGAATCCGTTTAATGAAGAAGCGCATGTTTTTAAAGCATTTGGTGTTGAAAATGCAAAACCTGCAACGGAGGCCACCGAAGAGAGAAAAGTGCCAAAAATCAGGGTAGCCTTTACGCTGGAAGCCCCGTCTGACGTGGTGGACCTGCATATAGAAAAGCTGGTAGAAAACCCCCAACTCCTATCACCTGCCGAAATGCTGCAACAGCAAATGGCTTATTTTGACGCCTGCCTTGAGCGTGCTATTGCGCTCAATTATGAGAAGATCACTTTCATTCACGGTGCCGGACAGGGGATTTTGAAGAACAAAATACGGAGCGCCCTGGTGAAAGTAAAGGAGGTGAGAAAAATTCGTGATGCCAATCCGGAACTTTATGGCGGTGGCGCTACTGAGGTGATATTCGGGTAGCGCATTGTCTCAAAATAAAAAAGCCGCTATCTTCAGGTAAGTCCTTCAGAAGCAGCTTTTGTTCAATTATTTGCGCCAGAAATTACCTGCCGAGCATGTCGGGGCTTACCACCTGCTTGGTATAATCCTCAGGAATCTTGAAATCGCTTGCATTCAAGCTGGTCTTATTCACCTCCGAGGCCGTGAATATCATGGTCAATTGATTGCCGGCCATATCTATATGCGAAATTACCTTTAAGGGAAATCCATCAATTTCACCCGGAAGATTCATCTGAGTGCCTGACTGCATCATACTCTGGGGAACATCCACTTTCAGCTTGTCCGTCACCCATAAGTAGGATACTACATCCCCTTGCTCAGTCTTGGATACCACCTTATATTTCTGGCAATCGTATCCTGCAATATTCTCCGTTTCGTCCATTTTTGTTACTACCGGTTTTACCTCTTCATCTTCAGTGTCCTCCATTTTTATTTGCATCGCCATTTTTGACGCAGGTTGCAGAATATACATGGTCCTTTCTTTTCCCACCATTATTATGTCTCCGGCCATTGCCGCTGCCATGCCTCCTTCGGTTCTGATCTTCATGTTATCGTCCTTGATGAAGTAGGTCATTTTATTGGGCATCGCATCTTTGGTCTGCTGAATATTTTCTCCCTCGCCATCCACCGACAGGCTATATTCAATAGAACCTTCAAAATTTTGGGCAAACGCAAACGGTACGATAAAGAGTAATTGCAATAGGAAGAGTCCAAAATGCTTTTTCATTTTTTTAGAATTTAGATGTTGTGTTAAAGATTGCTAAAAGAGCTGTCAAAGTTATATTTTTCAAAAGCGATTATACCATTACGGGGAGCCTTGCGATTTGTTCATTGGCATACCGGTTTCGGTGAAAAATGAGCTGACCGAAAAAGAACACAACCAGGTGAGGGGTTACAAACGTTATTAGGAGTTTATTCCCATTTATACATTGTATGAACGCAAGCCTGCTGGATCTCAACTTTGACCTGTGGCAACCTATCCTGCTTTCGCTGATCCCCGCCCTGCTCAATCTCGGTATTTTTCTTTACATCCTGTTCAAGATGCCGCGAAACCAGGTTACCTACACATTTGCTATAATTGTGGCTTCCCTTTTTTGCTGGCAGCTCAGTATTTCCCTGATACGGATGAGCGACAACATTGAAACAGCGCGGATGTGGCTAGACCTGCTGTGGCTCTTTTCGGTTGCGGTGGCGCCTGCCGGGCTTCACTTTGCGCTGTATTTTACCGGCAGGCGAACCTCTGCCAACTCTCCCTGGGTTGTTTTTATTATCTATTTCCCGGCAATTTTTTTCGAGGTGTGCAGCAGAGCAGGCTTTATCGTCCGGGAGTTAAAACCGCATTCAGAATGGGGTTATGTGCTTGCACCGGCTGACAGTCTCCTGGGGTTTCTGGAACTGTGGTGGATTTCAGGATTGGGATTCGCTACATTCATCGTGCTTACCCTCTATGCCATGCGGGATAGCAATACTTTTAAACGAAGAGTACAGGCGCTGCTCATCGCTGTGGGTTTTGCCATTCCTACCATTCAGGGTACCATTACGCAGATCATCCTTCCTTACCTCTTTTTTACTTCTGAAATTCCCGTCACCTCTTCTTTCATGACGATTTTTTCCGTGACCACCGTGATTGCCCTCTCCCGCTACGAGATGTTCAACTTTTCCCCGGAATATGCAGCAGGGCAGATTATTGAGACGATGAACGATGCGATGTGCGTGGTAGATAAAGATAATATCATTTACTTTTTTAATAACCAGTTTCGGAAAATGACGGGTTATAAATCCAACGAATTGCTGGAAAGGGACTTTGGAGAATTACTGCACGAGAAGGATCGTGAGCAGCTCCTGAAGCGTATCCACGCCAACCGGCAGCAGGGAATTCTGGAGCAATACGAGATGAGGCTGCGAAAGAAGTCAGGAGGAGCAATATGGATATTGATGAGCGATTCACCGATTTTGGACAGGGATCAGTTGTGTATCGGATCTATTGCCCTGCTCACGGATTTCACCCGTCAGAAAAATGCCGAGGAGGATCTGAAAAAACGCAATGAAGATCTCAATACACTTATATATGCGGCATCTCACGATCTGAAAACGCCACTCCGGGGCATAGCTACGCTGGTAACATGGCTAAAGGAAGATTTGAATCCTGCTCCGGAAAGCGAGCGGGCACAGAACCTGGATTTGCTGCTGAGCCGCTCGGTCCGCCTGCACGACCTGATGGATGGCCTTATCGAATTTTCAGAAATCGGACTGGGACCGTTGCTAAAAAAGGAAGTGCATGTTGATGAACTAATAGAAGAAGCCTTAACGCATGTACAGATTCCCGAAGATGTGCAGGTAATTGTCAGGAAGCCTATGCCGGAATTATGTTGCGCTCCCGCATACCTCACACAGGTGTTTGTGCATCTCATAGCCAATGCAGCAGCGCATGGACATGCAAAAGGCCGAACCACTGAAATACACATTACCTGCAGAGATAATGGACCTTCCGTAGCCATTACGGTTGCTGACACCGGCAAAGGCATTGACGAAAAATATCATGCTAAAATATTTGAACTGTTTCAAACCCTGGAACCCTGGGACATGATGGAAACCCGTGGGGTAGGTTTGCCGGTGGTTAAAAAGATCGTGGAACTGCATGGCGGAGAGGTTTCTTTTGCTTCAACCAAAGGAAAGGGCGTTAACTTCACCTTTACAATTCCGAAATATTGACCCCGGCTGCTGCCCCCACGAACTATCTTCTAAATTTGCAAAAAAAAGTAAGAATGGATATATCAGAAATAGTTTCAATTTCCGGCAAACCCGGTCTTTATAAAGTGAAGGCAAAGAGCCCGCAGGGCCTTATTGTGGAGTCAATGGATGAAAAGCGCAAGAAGCTGCAGATCCATAACAATTTTCAGATCGCACTGCTGGAGGAGATCACCATTTTCAGCACTGAACCCGAAGATCTGACGCTTCGGGAGGTGTTCAGGAAAATACACAACAAAGATGGTATCAAGCCGTCTGTCTCACCCAAAGATGATGCTTCAGTATTGCGAAATTATTTCCTTGAAATTGCGCCTGAACACGACACCGAGAAAGTGTATCATTCCGACCTCAAGAAAATCCTGAAATGGTACGAGATATTGGTGGAACATGGCCGGATCAGCGAGGTAGAGGAAGATGAACCTGAAAAAGGTGATAAGGAAGCGGAATCAGGAGAAGCAAAACCGGAAAGCAAGCCTAAATTTAAGGAGGACAAGCCAAAACCCAAAAGCACTATAAAAGGTGATATAAAAGGGGTGAACAAAACTGCAACCAACAGGAGCGTAGCTAAACCGGTGAATAAAGCTTCAAAGAAAAAGTAGTATTTTTTGATATTTTAATGATGAACAAACAGGAAGTAACCCTTATTGAACCGCGGAAGAGGAAATACCTCTCCCAGGAATTTGTCCTTACAAATTGGAAAAGCCTGGAGCCGTTTTTTGAAGAATTGACAAACCGCACCATAGAAGGGGACAAAGAGCTGGAACAGTGGGTGCTGGACCGCAGTGAGTTGGAAGGATATCTGGAAGAGAACCTTGCCTGGCGGTACATCAATTATACCCGCAATACTGAGGACAAGCAGGCTAAGGAGGCTTACCTCTACTTTGTACAGGAAATACAGCCGCACATTATTCCTTTCTCCCATAAAATGGATGTGAAGCTTGTAGAATCCCCGTATCTGGAAAAGCTTGATCCCGCCCAATTCCACACCTATGTACGGGAGGTGAAAAACCAGATTTCACTGTACCGGGAAGAAAATATTCCTTTGCTCACGAGGCTCTCGGAAGAATCGCAGAAATACAGCGAGATCACCGGTAAAATGTCAGTAGAGATAAACGGGAAGGAGTATACAATGCCGCAGGCCGGAGCCCTTCTCAAGGAGCCTGACAGGAACCTGCGCAGGCAAGTGTATGAAAAGATGACTGAAAGGCGGCTGGCAGATAAAGCCACGCTCGATGAACTGATGAATGAGTTGCTGAAATTGCGCAATGAGGTGGCGACCAATGCCGGCTTCAGCAATTATCGCGACTACAAATTCAGGGAACTGGGCCGTTTTGATTACGATGCCGGGGATGTGTTCACATTTCATGATTCCATTCGTGAGGAGATCGTTCCTATTGTAGCGGAAATGGAGAAAACCAGGAAAGAGGCCATGAAGCTTGAGAAGCTGAAACCTTATGACCTGGATGTGGATCCGGAAGGGAAAGCCGCTTTGAAACCTTTTAAGGATGCGGATGAACTCGTAGCGAAAACAGTGGAATGTTTCAACAGGATTGATCCGTTTCTGGGCAACTGCATCGCCACCATGCGTGATATGGGCTACCTGGATCTTGAGAGCAGAAAAGGCAAAGCTCCCGGAGGATACAACTACCCACTTGATGAAATCGGTGTTCCTTTTATTTTTATGAATGCTGCCGGCACCCTGCGCGATCTTAAAGTTATGGTACATGAAGGCGGTCATGCAATTCACTCATTCCTGACCCGCGATTATGAATTGAACTTCCTGAAGCATGTGCCGTCAGAGGTGGCGGAGCTGGCATCCATGAGCATGGAACTCATCAGCATGGAGCATTGGGATTTGTTCTTTGATAATGAAGAAGACCTGATCCGGGCAAAGAAAGATCAACTGGAGAATGTGCTTGACATGTTGCCGTGGATTGCTATCGTGGATAAATTTCAGCACTGGCTGTACCTCAATCCCGCCAACACAGCAGAAGAGAGAAGCCGGGAATGGCTGGCCATCCTGAATGAGTTTTCTGCTCAAATGGTGGATTGGGAAGGATATGAAGAGTTGCGCAGGAATTTATGGCAGCGCCAGCTTCACATCTATGAGGTTCCCTTTTATTATATTGAATATGGAATGGCGCAACTTGGAGCCATCTCTGTCTGGAAGAATTTCAGAGAAAATCCTGAAAAGGGGTTGCGCCAATATCTTGAGGCGCTTAAACTTGGCTATTCCCGGCCGCTTCCTGAGATTTATGAAGCGGCAGGAATCCGTTTCGATTTTTCAAAATCCTATATCAAAGCCCTGGCGGATTTTGTCCGTGAAGAATTAGCAAAGCTTGGCGGAATCAGGGTTGACGAATAATCTGGCTACGTGCTGTTGCTCTTGTTCGTTTCCTGGCCAATGTTAAAGTTGTTTCATCAAAGTGCGGAATCCGATGGCGCTATCTCCATAGCGATCGCGGTGTTCCTGCTGTAGGGTGGGTGCATAATCCCGCTGGTATTCCTCGTAGTCCTCCATTGATTTTGCCACATATTGAATCGCATACGCCTGGTGACCAGCCTGCTTGTGTGTCAGCATCTCAAATATCCTGTGCTCGCGAAACCGGCCTGTAGCCATAACTGCAGGAATATGCTTTTCCTGCATCCACTTCAGCCAATCTTCCTTTATTTCATCCTCCACCTGTACGGTTACGTTGTAAATAATCATTGTTGCTTTTTTTATTTAGATTAACGGGACAAGCAGGCGTCTGACGCCTAAACGCGCCTAAGCTGGGTTGAGTTTCCAGATCTTTCATGAACTTTATTCAATTATTAAAGCATTTGTATCTTTTTAATAAAAGCTCAATTTTCACAATTTCAATGGATCAGGTGCTGATGCCACAGCAGCAATAGGCACCTGACAAAAATTTGAGGATTAAGAGACAGAAAAACTTTTTCTTCCATTTTTGTTGAGAAACTAATCAAAACAAATAACCATGGAACTTACAGAAAAGAAATGCGTGCCTTGCGAGGGGGGTGTTGAAAAGTTTACGCCTGATCAGATCAAAGAGTATAAAACTGAAATTGATCCACACTGGAAGGTTGAGGATAATTATAAGATCAGCCGGGTTTTCCTTTTCGATGATTTTGCCCAAGCTATGGCGTTTGCCAATAAGGTAGGAGACCTTGCAGAGGAGGAGGGCCATCATCCTGACCTGCATATTTCATGGGGCCGTGCAGAAGTGGAACTTTACACCCATGCTATTGGCGGCCTCTCGGAGAATGATTTTATTATGGCGGCCAAAATTGATGAACTCGCCCTCTAAAGGGAGAAGTTATCTGCAATGTGATGGCCGGGCAATCATGGCCTGCTCCGTTCAGTTTGTTATTCCGGGACTACCACCGTGTAATAAAGGGCGCCATAGCCTCCCCATATACCCAGACCGCCCACAATGTTGCCGTTGATACGCGTAATGTTGCCAAAAGGATTTCCGGAGTTGCTTACCTGAAATTCAAGACCTTGCCAAAAGTCAAAATGCGGGCGGTCAATTGAAGCCCATTTCAGCACAATGCTGTCTCCACGGGAGAAGTAGGGATAAACGACCCAGTTTACACTATTGGTGCGGTCCAGGCCCCGGTCAATCGGCACTGGAACGGTCATTCCGTTTATTAATACATCTTCATAAACCGAATTGAACGCTGGCCAGAAGTTCCTGCCGTTACGGCTGGTAAAGTACCGCACCTGGTCATTCGTCTCCGGAGGATCGGAATACTGCGCCATAAGCCGGACCAGTGTGTCAGCTTCGGGTTCAGGATGCGGCTCATACCATACTGAATCCAATGGCAACAAATGTGGGATCGTGGTGGTGGCGGTAAGGGTTTTCCCTTCGGCTTCTATGGTCAGCGTATAGGTCCTTCCGGATTCGCCAGTCATATCAAAAGTGGTATAAACGGAAACCTGAAGGCCCGCAGAGTCTATCGTGATTTCCTGCAATTCTACCGTGCGGGAGCCGTCATTCACGGTGATCTTTGCGCCATGCACAAAAAATTCTTCTACATCTGAAAGGCTGATGGGTTCGAATATCTCTGAACTCCTGGTCAGGATGAGGTAGGGCGGCCGGTCGTTTTCTATATGTCCTTCAACCACCAGTTGCTCCTCCGCTTCGGGCAGATCAAGTTCTATTTCCTGCTCACAGCCATAGAAAAAGAGGATTGCAAAAAGCATTAAATAATACTTATTCATTTCCATTAAAATTTAAAATTCCAGCTTATGGATGGAATGATGGGGAATAATGAGATCTGCTTGGGTGTAACCTTAGCGTCTCCACGGAAAAGATTGCCGTCATAGTCCAGATAGATAATGTAGGGGTTTTTCCGGTTATATACATTGTATATGCTGAAAACCCAGTCGCTCCGGAATTTCTTATCCTTTTTGCCGTGGAGGGTAGCCGATATATCTGCACGATGGTAAGGCTTGAGCCTTGCGGAATTAATTTCACCATAGTTCAGTGCAAGCTGTGAATTGATGAAATAATAGCTCTCCGGAAGGGTGAATGCAATGCCTGACCCGTAAACAAAAGTGCCGGAAACAGTCCACCGGTCATGCAGTTCATAAATTGCCACTACAGAAAGATCATGTCTGCGGTCATATCGTGCAGGAAATTCTTTGCCCTGATTCAGGTCTTTGAACGTACGAAAAGTGCGGCTCCAGGTGTAACCGATCCAGCCGTTCAGCCTGCCGGTCCGTTTCTTCAGAAAAAGCTCAACACCATAAGATTCACCATCCCCGAACACGAAATCCTTTTCAATTTCGGAACTCAGTTCAGGAATATAATACTGGTTAAATTCGATTTGGTTCTGCAAGTCCTTGTAATATACTTCCACAGAAGTCTCATACTTATTTTTAGCTAAATTCCGGAAATACCCCAGGGCGTATTGTATTCCTCTTTGCGGTTCCACCACGCGGCTGCTGGGCACCCAAATATCGGTGGGCAATGTGCTTCCCGAATTGGTTACTAAGTGGATGTATTGATTGGTAACAGCTACAGAAGCTTTGAGCGATGATTGCTCATTAATCTGGAAACGGGAACTGGCACGGGGCTCCAGACCGAAATAATCCTGCACAGGCTCACCTTTGTCAAATGAAACGGAATCTGCGGAGGCAGAAGGTTTATAAACATACGGTCCCATTTGACGAAAGAATGATCCCCGCAACCCAAAATTGAATCGCCACCGCTCCTTCCAGTCAAATTCATCCTGGATGTAAATGGCTGCTTCGTGGGCAAATTTGTTCCGCAGGTCGTCAGGGTCAATTTGGACGTCATCGGCTTGCAGGCTCAGCGCACCGGGAGTAAAGCGGTGATAGGTATAGTTGGCGCCAAACTTCAGGTTATGATTATTGCCGGGAAAGAAATAGAAATCCGTGGCTGCATTATAATCTCTGATGCCACTGAAAAGAGAAAACCGCAAGTCCTCCTGTCCTGCGCCCACTTCAAATTGATAATCGTTGTAAATGGCATAAGCATTCATAAAAAGCTTATCGCTGAAGAGGTGGTTCCAGCGCAAGGTTGTGGTGGCATTTCCCCAGGGAATATTCAGATTGAAATCGCTGTCGTCAGAATTATAAGTAAAGACATCCCGCCCAAAATATCCGCTGAGATAAATCCGGTCTTTATCGCTGAAACGGTAGCTGGCTTTCGCATTGAAATCATAGAAATAATATCCGCTTCCCTCGGCTCCCGTTCCTGCCACGAATGGCTTCATCAGCACATCAATATAAGTTCTGCGCCCCGAAAGCATCAGCGAACTCTTGTCTTTGACCAGCGGGCCTTCCAGCGTAAGTTTTGAAGAAATAAGTCCGATTCCACCTTTGCCGTGCCATTCCTTTTCGTTGCCGTCTTTCATTGAAATATCCAGTACGGATGAAAGCCGGCCTCCGAATTCTGCAGGCATTCCTCCTTTTATGAGCGAAGTATTTTTAATGGCATCTGAATTAAAAATGGAGAAAAAGCCAAACAAATGACCAGAGTTATAAACCACGGCTTCATCCAGGAGAATGAGGTTTTGGTCCGGACCGCCACCGCGCACGTAGAAACCGGCATTTCCTTCACCAGCGCTTTGGATGCCGGGCAGAAGTTGCAAGGTCTTCAGGATGTCTGCTTCGCCAAATAGCACTGGTATGTTTTCCACTTCCGAAGGTTTCAGGTCGAACTTGCCCATTTCAGATCCTGTCACATTCCCATCCTCTCGCTTGTCCGTTATCACTACCTCTTTCAAGACCTGGCTTGTTTGCACGGATAAATTGAGCCGGGTGTTTTCCTGAAGCGATAGCTGCTGCACTTCCGAAGTGCTTTGTACATAGCTGGCTATTACTGTATAATTGCCTTCCGGAATGGTCATGCTATAAAAACCATATTCATTGGTAATGGCATAAGGAGGAGAGGCCGTTTCAGGATCATCTGCCGGTTTGGCCACTACGTATGCACCAATCAAGGTTTCGCCAGAGGAGGCATCCTTAACGTAGCCGCTCAGCGTGAATTTAGGTGTTTCCTGCTGGGAAAAGATCATCACCGGGCACAGCAATGCCAGGAACAGGGAAAGGGAAGTATATTTCATGGATAAGGATCTGCAAAGGGTTTTGCCGGATGTTTTTGGAAAGCGCCCGGCAGTGGCAAATTTCAGGCAAACTAACGCATTGAGCCACGTTGTGTTTTTACCGGTTCCTGAATATGCTTTTACAGTCTCCTAAGCGCCTGAGTACGGGAAAATAATTTACCTTTGACAGCACCTAACTCTGCCCGGCACGTCTGCGGCAGAGTTTTATTTTTTAGTATAAAAATATTTTCCGGTAGGATATAAGATGATGAGTGACGACAAAATACGGAAGGCATTTGAAGACAAGCACTGGAGTGATGTAAAGGCCGAATCTTCCTGGCAGATCTTTAAAATAATGAGCGAGTTTGTAACCGCATTTGAGAAACTGAATAAAACCGGTCCATGCGTTTCAATATTCGGTTCAGCGCGCACTAAGGCGGGAAGTAAATATTATGAACTTACGGTAGAGATCGCCAAGCGGCTGACGGAAGAGGGATATGGAATTATCACCGGTGGCGGCCCCGGCATCATGGAGGCCGCTAACAAAGGTGCGATGATGAGCGAAGGCAAGTCAGTAGGGCTCAACATTGACCTCCCTTTTGAGCAGTCGGCCAACGAGTACATTGATCCGGATAAGCTCATAAACTTCGATTATTTCTTTGTGAGAAAAGTGATGTTCGTGAAATATGCCCAGGGCTTCATTGTGCTGCCGGGCGGTTTCGGAACGATGGATGAGCTTTTCGAGGCCCTTACACTTATCCAAACGCAGAAGATCGGCCGTTTCCCGATCGTAGTGGTGGGAAGCGAATTCTGGAATGGCCTGTTCGATTGGGTCCGTGATGTAATGCACACCAAATCCATGAACGTGAGTCCGCAAGATCTGGAATTGGTACAAGTGGTGGATACCGCAGATGAAGCCGTTAAAGTGATCACAGATTTCTATTCCAAGTATATCCTTTCGCCAAATTTTTAATGAAGGCAGCAACGCCATTATTTTCAGATAACTTCATCTTTTAAAAATCAATCTAAATTCGCGGCTCATTTTCAAACCGGTTTCAATTCCAATTACGGGAATAGGGCCGGGTCATTCTTTAAAATTTAAAACATACATGCCATATCTTTTTACCTCTGAATCGGTTTCTGAAGGACATCCTGACAAAGTAGCCGATCAGATTTCAGATGCACTTCTCGATAATTTCCTGGCTCAGGATCCCGAATCAAAGGTGGCCTGCGAAACGCTGGTTACAACCGGACTGGCCGTATTAAGCGGAGAAGTGAGAACTACTGCCTACGTTGACGTTCAGACCGTAGCGCGCGAAGTGATCAAAAAAATCGGCTACAACAAAGCTGAATACATGTTTGATTCCGGCTCATGCGGAGTGATTTCAGCTATTCACGAGCAGTCTCCTGACATTTATCAGGGCGTGGAACGCGGCTCTGATGATGAACAAGGCGCAGGAGACCAGGGGATGATGTTTGGATATGCAACCAGCGAAACTGACGATTATATGCCACTGGCGCTGGACCTCAGCCATCGCATCCTGCAGGAACTTGCCGCTATCAGACGGGAAGAAAAGGAAATGACCTATCTCCGTCCCGATTCTAAATCGCAGGTTACTATTGAGTATGATGACAATAACAGGCCGGTAAGGATCGTAGCCATCGTGGTTTCCACTCAGCATGATGATTTTGCAGAGGAAAAGGAAATGTTGCAAAAAATAAAGGATGATGTGAAAAATATCCTCATCCCCCGCGTAATGAGAGCCCTGTCTGAGGATAATCAAAAGCTTTTTACCGATAAGATCAAATACCATGTAAATCCTACCGGGAAATTTGTGGTGGGCGGCCCGCATGGCGATACCGGTCTCACCGGCCGGAAGATCATTGTGGATACTTATGGCGGTAAAGGAGCTCACGGTGGTGGCGCATTTTCCGGCAAGGATCCTTCAAAAGTGGATCGCTCTGCAGCGTATGCTACCCGGCATATTGCCAAAAATATGGTAGCAGCCGGCATTGCTGATGAAATGCTGGTGCAGGTTTCCTACGCAATTGGCGTGGCTGAGCCAATGGGCCTGTACGTAAATACTTACGGAAGCGCGAAAGTTGACATGTCAGACGGAGCCATTGCCAAAATTGTGGAGGGGCTATTCGATATGCGGCCCGCGAGCATTATCAAGCGCCTCAAACTCAAAGAGCCGATCTATTCTGAAACAGCAGCTTACGGCCACATGGGCCGGAAGCCAGAAAAGAAAACGGTGAGTTTCCGCATCAATGGGAAATTCGTTGATAAAGAGGTAGAGACCTTTACCTGGGAAAAACTGGATTATTTAGATAAGATCAAAAAAGCATTTAATCTTTCCTGATCATATCTTCCAGGAAATTTCACCCATTATTGTTTTCCTTATTTTTTGTTTTAAGATTTAATAATTAAAACGAATTGAAGAAAGGGAATTCAATAATGGGTGTTTTGTTTTAAACCCTAACCTGGAATTCAGTTACGTATTATACGATTTGGATACCAAGTTTG
>JBBDIG010000034.1 GCA_040880525.1 Bacteroidia bacterium | reverse complement strand
AACCTATTCCAGGACTAACACTTCACCTGTAAACTTTTTTCAGGACGAGACAGGGCAATGCGGGCGATTATTCTGGCACTGAAGGATTCCTGGAAATTGAGCTTTTGCGATGATTTTCAAGCTTGAAAATCACAAGCGGACGCTTGCGATAGATGGGGGATATTTTCTGTTATTGCGAAATTAGCTGCGGCATTAACCGGACTCACTCTCCCGCAAGCGTCCGCTTGTGGGAATGCCGGTAAAGACCAGGAATTTCGAGATCAAACCTAGCCTTAATTTGTAAGTTTTGCCGATCTTCATAATAATCCGGTGGAAGCAGGGATAGTTCCCCAACCGGAAGATTATCTTTGGAGTAGTGCTGGCGATATTACAACGACCTGTATAAATTTTTAAAGATCATGAATAATTGGTTTAAACTTATCCTCCTTGTAATTTTTGCTTGTATTTTGCAGAATTGTCGCTTTTTTCCAAAATCCAAATCCGGCCAATTGGGATATAACATTGTGCAGGAAAATATCATAAATACTACACTCCCAGAACATCATATAAAGTTAAATTACCACATTGATGACGATAATAAATTTCTGACTTGGCTTAATCAATATCCCCTCAGCATCAACATTCTTAACATTGAGCACTCTGATTCAATAATTAGCATAGCGGTTGACAATATAAGCCATATCTCATATTTTATAAAGGGCAAGGATTCTGTTGTCATCTTAAAAACCTGGCAGGGTAGTAATTTCTTGATTATTCTGGATATGCTTGGTGATACGATTGCCCATCATGAAATTTTAATAGAAAATAATCAAGGTAAATCCTTTTCCACCTCTGAGCCTTTTAGCCTTCACAATAATATTTTATATGCATTTGTCGGCCAATACGTTAGAAATCCCAATTCGTCTGAACATATTAAAAATTTTTATTCAGCCCCGCATCAACTTCGAGTTCCTTTGTCCGATGACTATCAACTTCGTGGAAAGGTTGAAGGAGGAACTTTCCCTCAAATGTATCAGGAGGATAACCATTTTCCCAATCCATACATTAGTCAAATCATTATGGGAGATACGATATATTATTCTTTTGGAAGTTGTGATGATATTCAAATGGAAGTGAAAGGCTCAAGGGGTATGAACATTCCTGCTTCAAGTAACTATCTTAAGGAATTTACACCCTATCCCAGAGAAAAATTGCGGGACTATGCTTTTGCCAGGAAATATAACATTCAGGAAGGCAGGTATTACAGAATATATTACGATAAACACAAGAATTATTTCTATAGAGTGGTTTTTCACGGTGCTAAATATGCTAATGATGACGGAACCCTCAATGACATGTACGACAAACCCTGGTCTATAATTACGCTGGATGGCAACCTAAAGCGTGTTAAAGAAACATTGATGGATAATGTTAGGTACTACCCATATATTGCCGGCATTACTAAAGAAGGGCTGATTATTAGGAGGCTCGTTAATGATCCCAATTTATTCCAATGTGATTTATTGACAATTAATTATTAACTTAAAAAATAATATTTACGATGAATTTAATTCGCATTTCTAATATCTTCAGTTTTAGGGTCATCGTCTTTATTGGTAGTTTTATACTTTTACAATGTACTCAAAAGCCTCAAACCTACACAAAAACTACGTTGCTAAATACCTATTGTGAAGAAATTGGAATCCCCAAGATACCTGCAGAAGAGCACCACGTTTATATTTTTATTCCCCGCTTCGGTTGCCCAGGCACAATAGCCTATTCTATCCAAGCAATTTCTAATAGTTCATCGCTCACTGACAATAAAGATAAAATCACCTTAATCATAGATGATCCTCAATATCGCTATCAAAGCTGGCTTGATCAAAGCAATATCTATTTTGATGAACAAGCTAAATTTGAGAAGCTTGATCTGGATATTGCCAACGTTACTATTATTTCAGTCAGACAATCAAAAATTGAATCCCATTTTTCTTTAAATAAACCTGGCGATGAAATGGAATTGTATAATTTATTTAAATGAGCAGAAAAGTTCATTTCTTCCTTAACTTATTTCGATTTTTCTCCCGTGATGACGCATTCAAGCCCTTTCTTATTACAACATAACTTCAGCCTATCAGCCACTATATAGCAATAGATATGGGGGCCAACACACTGCAGGACAGGAGATTCCTGCCTTTGCAGGAATGACAAAATGCGACAGACTGAACCCACAAGATTTTTAACCGTAAAGAGTGTAAAGATATGCACCGGGCGCGCAGAGCATTTACAAATTCTTTTTACGGTTCAGGCGTGACGGATTTTTGAATTTGTTTTACGACAGCTTTCGGTTTGTGCTTTCAAGTAAATTTCTGATGACTCTGGAATATTAATGTAAATTATAAAAGAGGAGACGACACTTACCGGGCCGGTTGCGCCATTACAATTTTCTCTAATATATTCCAGACATTTTGAGCCAGGATCTTCTGGCCTTCTGCTGTTGGATGGATTCCATCTCCCAGGTTCAGCGCTGGGTTTCCTGCAACGCCCTCCAGCAGAAAGGGCACGAAGTACAGCTCGTTTTCCTCAGCCAATTCCGAAAAAATTGCCTTAAACCTTCCGGTATAATCTGCGCCCATGCTTGGGGGTATCTGCATTCCTGCCAGGATAATCTCCGTTTCCGGATTGGCCGCCCGCACTTTATCAATGATCACCTGGAGGTTCTTTTTTGTCTCTTGTGGATCAATTCCGCGCAGGCCATCATTGGCACCAAGTTCAAGAACAAAAATATCTATGTGTTGCCGCAGCGCCCAGTCTATGCGCTCCCTGCCGCCTGACGAGGTTTCCCCGCTCACCCCTGCATTCACCACCCGGAATTCCAGGCCCGCTGAATCCAGTTTTTCCTGGATCAATGCCGGGAAGGCCTCTTCCTCTTCCAGTCCATAGCCAGCAGTGAGGCTATTGCCAAAAAAGAGAATAGTGCTGGTTTGCGTTTCAGGGGTGGATTCTGCAGGGCTACGCTCTGCGGCAGGGTTTTTTTCCTGGTTCTCAGGCGAAGAACCGGAGCAGGCGAAAAGCAGTAAAGTGCTGAGAAGGGCAACCCACAACCTGGAGGGAAGGCGGGAATGAAAAATGGATGACCGGTTAATATTCATAATTAATTTATAATTCAATTAAGATTCCAACAAGGGAGGCATTATTGAGTTTGAACATTGAAGTTTGCAAAATAAACTGATCAGGATCAGGAATGGATATATTGAAAATAGAGGATCTGGGGAAAACCTACCACAGTGGCAACCGGACAATGAATGTATTGCATGACGTTAGTTTCACGCTGGGCAGCGGAGACAGCATCTCTATCGTGGGACCTTCAGGCAGCGGTAAAACAACCCTCCTCGGCCTGTGTGCCGGCCTGGACCGGATCACCACGGGCACAGTAGAGCTTAACGGGTTGCTCCTGAACGACATGAACGAGGATGAGCGGGCTGCTGTGCGCAATAAATATGTGGGTTTTATATTCCAGAGCTTTCAATTGATCCCTACACTCACGGCATTGGAAAACGTGATGGTGCCGATGGAGTTGCAGGGGAAAAGAAACTCCGCTGCCTTTTCACGGGAATTGCTGGAGCGTGTTGGCCTGGGAGAGCGGCTCCGCCATTATCCTTCACAGCTTTCGGGCGGGGAGCAGCAGCGCGTCTCCATAGCCCGTGCTTTCTCCAACCGGCCCATCATCCTTTTTGCTGACGAGCCCACCGGCAATCTTGATGATGAAACTGGCGGCCGTATACAGGATCTGATCTTTCAACTCAACCAGGAATCCGGAACTACCCTGGTGCTGGTAACCCATGATTTTGAACTGGCGCGAAGGACGCACCGCATTATTAAACTCAAAGGCGGAGGCGTGGTCTCGGATGAACCGGTGGAAAGCCTTTGATGGCAAGAAACGGGTACGGGACCAGATAGTATCCCGCTGGTTTGCCGTTGTTATTTTTATTTAAATAATTAAATACGAAAGCGCTTTGAAGGAGAATATCTGAAAGTCATTTTTAACAAAACACTGGAGGTTTTACGCTTTTCGCATTTTCCCCGGATTATTCATTAGCGTTTTCCCATATCATTCCCATAAACCATAAGGAAGCGAGGATTTCCGGAAATTAAACCGCGCGGTACAAACCCATTATTTCCCCTTTCAACTATCTTTTGCTTTGTCCGTTAACTTTTTCCACCAAACGATAAAACGCATTGGCGAACTCAGATAGAAACCTGCTTCGTTCTTTACAGGAATTGCTAAAGAAGCTGATTGATCCGAAGCATGAGAATTTCAGTCTTATTCTCTGGTCGGCCATTGCCATTATTCTCGGCATGCTTACGCTAAACGGCTTTGTGGAACTCACGGAAGAACTTTTTGACGATACCCTGCAACCTGTGGATGAGGCCATTTTCGAATATGTATGGAGCTTTCGGTCCGATGGCCTGACCCTCTTTATGACCATCATTACCTGGCTGGGCGGACCCCTCGGCTATCTGTTGATAATGGCCGGCCTGGGCAGTTACCTCTACTTCGTTCATGCCCACTGGCGCTATACGATCCAGGTATTCGTTGTGCTGCTTTTGGCAGGTCTGGTCAACATTATTCTAAAGGAATGGATTGACCGGCCCCGCCCGGCAGGCGATCATCTGGTAGAAGTGTTTTCACTCAGCTATCCGAGTGGTCATGCCATGAGCGCCATGTCATTTTATGGCTTTCTTATTTACATTGCGTTTACTAACCTTACCCACTCCTGGTCCAGGTACTTGCTTTCGGCCTCTTTGGTGATTTTGATTTTCCTGGTGGGTCTGAGCCGCGTTTATCTTGGCGTTCATTTCCCTTCTGATGTTGCGGCAGGATTTCTTGCGGGCCTTTTTTGGGTAGCCCTGTGTATTCTTATTTTTAATTTAATAACCATATACAGGCGGCAAAGGCATAAAAACATTGTTCATCCGCCTGAAGAAACTGGCTAAAGGCCCGCAATGAAGATCGCGAAGCAAATGTTTTTATTCTGCGTTTTTAATATTGAGCAGGTCTTTTAAATAGGAATGGTAAAATGTTGAGGCCACCATCTGATGTGGCAAAAGTATATGGCCGGGTCCGTATTCGCTTACTATTTCCTTGTCTTTTTCATGGCGGGCAATAATATAGAGTTCTCCTCCGTATTGCCGCCTTTTTAATTCCTTTACCAAATGCAGTGAGACCTCCGTATCCGGCAGCGTATTAATTATACATTTTGCTTTTTGAAATGGAATGTGTTCCAGCATTTCGGGGTCTTCCAGGTCTCCATACATAATGTTGCGGCCTTTTGACCGCCAGGACCTTACGATCTGAGGATCAAAATCAATGGCCAAATAATTAATATTCTCGTGCTGTTCAAGTATTTCAGAAATTGAATTTCCAAACCTTCCATTTCCCATTATTATCACGTCAACGGATTGTTCTGGCACCTGATCCATTTCTGATTCCCTGTGGGTATTTTTCTTTTGAAATAACTCCAGGGCCGGAGATAAGAATTCATAAATATGATGAGAGTATAGAATAAGATAAGTGGATAATCCAATCGTTATCATTCCCACTAAGGTGATAAGCCCCAGGGTTTCCTGGTTTAAATGGCCGAGCGAAAAGCCTAAACCGGCAAATATGAGCGAGAACTCGCTGATCTGAGCAACGGTCAATCCGGCCAGAAACGAGGTGCGCTTGCGGTAACCCAGTAGGCCCATAATGATGAGCACGATCAATGGATTTCCGGCAAGAACAAACACAGAGAAAATGATGGCGGCAGGCACCTGGCTTCCTATTATGCCCAAATCAATATTCACCCCCAGATTAATAAAAAAGAAGAGCAACAGAAAATCCCGGATGCTCACGAGGCGATTGCTGATCACTTCCCGGAACTCAGACGAAGTGAGCGTAACGCCCGCTAAAAATGCACCTACCTCTCCGCTGAAGCCCAGCCATTCACTCAGGGCATTGAGGCCCACAGCCCAGGCTATGGCAAACAAGATGAGCAGTTCCTGCGACTTAGCAAGCCGGAAAGTCAGCCGGGGAAGGATCCATTTCATAGAGACAAAAACAAGTGCGACCATGAAGGCTCCTGAAAGAATAGTTTTCGTTGCGCTTTCAAGAAGAGTTAGTTCTTCCTGTTGTCCCATACCGGTGAGGACGATCATTAGCAGGATCACAACTAAATCCTGCACGATAAGAAAACCGATAGCAATCTGTCCGTGAAGCGAATCAATTTCCTTTTTATCGGACAGGAGCTTAACGATAATGATGGTACTGGAAAAGGTTAAGGCGATTGCAATATAAAAGCTGTGGAGAGAGGAGAAGCCGAGGGAAATGCCGATTAAATAACCAAACAACGAGGTGAAAACAACCTGGCCCAATCCTGTAATCAGCGCCACCTTCCCGATGGATTTAATGATGTGGAGATCCAGCTTTAAACCCACAATAAACAGGAGAATGGCTATTCCTATTTCTGCCAGCAGGTGAATGTTCTCCTCTGATTTCACAATATCGAGGGCCGATGGTCCTACCAGAATGCCGAGCACGATAAACATTACGATGAGGGGCTGCTTCAGCAATCTGCCGATCATGCCCAGCACTGCGGCCAAAACTAGGATCGCAGCGAACTCATAGAAGGGATTGTCAAAATCTGAAATCCACTCATTCATAAGGGAAAAAATTTAAATGCTACATTCAAAATTCAGGATTCATCCTGTTGTATTCAAGAATTTATAAATAAAGAAACCATTGCAAATAGTCGTTTCTGCGAGTAACGCTAAGCGCTCACCTTTTCGGCTACCTCTTTAGCCTGCCGCACGCAGTCGGCAATTCCGGCACCCCGGTAGGACGCTCCGGTAACGTGTATCCCGGGATGTTGCAAAAGGAGCGTTTCGATATGATTAACGCGTTGCAAATGTTCCATGTCGTATACCGGCTGGCCGTTGGCCCAATGGCGCAGGTCAGTCAATTCAGGGACGCCTTCAATGCCCAGGATTCCGGATAATTCTTTTTGCACAGATCCCATTATTGATTCTGTATCAGTTTTACGGAACTTTTTGTTTTTGTTCAGAAATGCGCGGAAGAGCACGTGGGCCTGCGCTGCCCGGCCAGCCCACTTTGCGGAGCTGAAGGTTACGGCCGAGATGTTTTCCTGCTCTGGTGCCGGAACCAGGAAGCCAGTGCCTTTCAGGGGATTCTGCACTTGCTCCTGCCGGAAGCCGAAGGTAATGATAGTACTTGATGAGTGGCGAATGCTGCCCAGCGCTGCGGAGAGCGGTTTATCCAGTTGAGACAGGATCTCTGAGGCCGTAAATGCAGGTACAGCAAGGATCACCTTCTCCGCTTCTATTTGGGTGCTTTCTGTTTGTATATGCCACTTATCACGAAAATATGCAATGCTCCTCACTTTCGCTCCCATTATTACTGAGGTTTGCTTGAGGTGTTGCCTGATAGCGTCAGGAAGCGTTTGCATTCCATTTTTGAAGCTATGAAAAATAGGTGGCGGGGTGGGATTTTGTTTCCGCCTGGTCAGCACAGCCTTCGTTATGCTTCCGAATTCTTTCTCCATTTTGCGGAATTGAGGGAACGATGCTTCCAGGCTCAACTCGTTTGCACCGCCTGCGTGGATGCCGGCAAAGAGCGGCCCTGCGAGTTTTTGCAGCATTTCCCTGCCAAACCGCCTTTCTATAAAAGCGGCCAGCGATTCATCTTCGGTGCCTTTTGCGGAAGGCACCAGGCGCTCCAGAACAAGGCGGATCTTTCCCTGCCACGAGATGAGTTCTGTGCGCAGGAAAGCGCCAATATCTGCCGGAACCAGAGCTGAAAGGCCGGCAGGTACCTCCTGTAGTTTTTTGCCTGAATAAATAAAAAAGGTGTTGTGTTGCGGTGCAATCACTTCCTGCTGCAGATCCAGTTTTTCGATCAATTTCCCTATTACGGGTTTGGCTGCTACATAGGCATCCGGACCCTCTTCTATCAGGTAATGCTGCGTTTTCCGGGTTTTCAGCTTACCTCCGGTTTCTGCTCCAGCTTCCAGCAGAATGATGTCCTTTGCCCCGTTTTGCTCCAGGAAATATGCCGTTGCCAGGCCGCTGATCCCACCTCCGATGATGGCAGTTTCAGCCATTGATTTTTTCGGTTATAATTTGTGCAAAAGCCTTGATAAGGAGCGGATCACTATTCAGCGAGGTTGTGCGTACCTGCTTCATTCCCAATTCCTGACACAGTTGCTGCGCTTCGATATCAATATCATAAAGCACTTCAAGGTGATCAATAATAAATCCGATAGGGCATATTAATATTTGATTTTCTCCCTGGTCGTGCAGCCGTTTTATCATTTCAGTTAAATCCGGGCCGAGCCATTTTTCCTCCGTACGGCCAGCGCTCTGGTAAGCAAATTCCCACTTTTCCAATCCGGCCTTTTCAGCAAGGATTCGTGAGGTTTCCATGAGTTGGTCAGCATAAGGATCGCCTTTGTCCAGGATTCGTTCCGGCAGGCTGTGTGCCGTAAAAATGCAGGTAAAATTGCCGGGAGATAAGTCCTGGCGGGCTTCTTCAATTTTCTGCGTCAGCGCCTGTATAAAGAGCGGGTGGTTGTGATATTCATCAATATAGAGAAAATCGGGAGCACCTTTGGTCTCATATAAAGCATCCCGGACCTTTCCCTTGTACCGCTCTATGCTCATAGAGGAATAATGGGGCGACATTACAATGCCAACGGCTTTCCTGATGCCATCGTGGGCCATTTGCTGCACTGCCTCATGTATCCAGGGCGTCCAGTGCCGCATTCCCACATATACTTTAAAGTTCGCCCCCAATAAATTCTGTAAGCTTTCAGCCTGCTGATTTGTAATTTCCAGCAAGGGCGAGGTGCCACCGATTTCAAGGTACCGGTCCTGCAACTCTTGGAGCGCTTCTCTTGTTGGCCGCCTTCCCCTGCGGATGTCAATATAGTAAGGCTCTATTTCTTCCATATTGCCGGGGCTGCCATAAGCCATTAACAGAATGCCGTATTTATCCATATCTAATTGTGCCTTTTACTTTTCAGTGCAGGCTTTTTTGATTAAGCTTAATGAACAGGAAAAGGTTTGATCCGGATCAGGATACCGGGTGGGCATGAACGAGATCTACCAGGCGCCTGAGATTCTCAGGCGGGGTTGGAGGCAGAATGCCATGACCGAGGTTGAAAATAAATCCGGGCCTGTCTGCCTGAGCAAGAATAGCTTTGGCACGTTGCGCGATCCGTTCCCAGGGACCCAGCAAAATTCCCGGATCCAGGTTTCCCTGCACGGCAACATCATGGCCGAGCCGTTGCCACTCCTGCTTTACGTTCATTTTCCAGTCCAATCCGATCACGTCTCCGCCTGCTTTTTTCATCAGGTCAAGAATATGCCCGGTGCCAACCCCAAAATGAATGATGGGCTGAGACAACGGCTTCAGCCCGTCAAAGAGCTGTTGCATGTGAGGAAACACAAATTCCTCATAATCTTCGCGGCTTAGATTACCCACCCAGCTATCGAAAATCTGCAGTGCATCGGCTCCTGATTCTGCCTGGTAGGTGAGGTAGTGCGTCAGCATTTTCACAAGCTTTTCCATAAGCTGGTGCCAAAGCTTTGGCTGCGAGAACATCAGCGTTTTTGTATGGATATAATTTTTGCTGCCACCTCCTTCCACCATGTAGCTTGCCAGAGTGAACGGTGCTCCGCAAAAGCCGATCAGGGGAATTGTCAGGTGCTTCTTCAGCAGTTCAATTGATTCTCCCACGTATGCCAGTTCCTGAGCCGGATCAAAATTTCGCAAAGACGCTATCTGTGCAGGATTGCGAACCGGGTTTGCGATATGCGGTCCGTGATTTTCCCTGATCTCGAAGGGCACACCAAAAGCAGCAAATGGCGTGGCAATGTCAGAAAAAAGGATCGCGGCATCCACCTCCATTTGTTGCACCGGAAGCAGGGTAACTTCGGCACAAAGCTCCGGAGTGTGTACTACCTCCATAAATCCATGCTTTTTCCGGATCTCCCGGTATTCAGTCTGGTAGCGGCCAGCCTGCCGCATAAACCAGACGGGGATATGATCAGTGGATTCACGCCTGCAGGCACGCAGGAAATTATCGTTCGTTATATTATTCATTGGGGATATTTAAAGAAATTCTTGGAAGAAAAGGAATTAATAGGAACAGGGATCTGACGGATTGAGCGGGTTTACACAGATAAAAAAAGTCCGTCAATATTAGTTAGATCAGTTAAATCCGCGTTCCCATCAACGGCAAATTTTTTTCATTAAAATTCCAGTTTAATCAAAAAATAAAACTTTGTTACCCTTTGTCGTTTTAAAATTCTTGTATTTATAAATCATCAATTTTGCAGGCGTAATTAACAGTTAAAGAGGAATCGTGGATTTTAAAGACTACTACAATAGCCTGGGTGTAAGCAAGACCGCTACACAGGACGAGATAAAGAAAGCTTACCGGAAGCTGGCGCGGAAGCATCACCCGGATGTAAACCCCAATGACAAGCAGGCGGAAGATAAGTTTAAAGAGATCAGCGAAGCTAATGAGGTGTTGAGCGATCCAGAGAAACGAAGGAAATATGATGAACTGGGAGCCGACTGGAAGCGCTACGAAACGGCAGGAGCCGGAGACGGAGGATTCGACTGGAGCAAGTATGCCAACCAGGGACAGCGCGGAGGGGGAAGAACGCAGTACCGGTATGAGGGAGATGCAGAGGATCTCTTTGGTGGCGGGGCAGGTTTTTCTGACTTCTTTGAGAATATTTTTGGTGGCGGTGGCTTCAGGCGTGGTGGAAGGAGCGGACGCCAGCGTGCATTTAAAGGACAAGACTACCAGGCGCAAATGGATATAACATTGGAAGAGGCGTTTCATGGAACATCGCGGCTGCTTGAACTGAATAAGCAGAAGCTGCGGATCAACGTGAAGCCGGGTGTGGCTGACGGCCAGAAGCTGCGGCTGAAGGGCAAAGGAAGCCCCGGAGTACAGGGTGGTGAACCTGGCGATCTGTATATCACTGTCCGGGTGCTGCCACACACACGGTATCAGCGCGAAGGCGATACGCTTATCGTGGAGCAGCCGGTTGTTTTGTATAAAGCGGTGCTGGGCGGAAAGGTGAGCGTGGAATTGCCCGATGGTGTGCTTAATATCACAATTCCGGAAGGAACGCGAAACGGAAGTACGTTGCGCATCCGTGGCAAAGGATTCCCGATTTATGGCAAAACTGGCGTGCGGGGCGACCTGCACTTGAAAGTATATGTGGAGGTGCCGCAGAACCTGACTGACAAGGAAAAGGAATTATTCCGTGAATTAGAGGTACTGAGAAATCATTCATAATTTCAGAAAACCGGATTATTATGGAGCAACAGAAAAATCTGATGACAATAGCCGAAATAGCTGAATTCTGCGGCCTGGAGCGCGAAACTGTGGAGGAACTCCTGGAGCAGGACATCATTGCCTGTGCAGAGCGCCATCCGGAGCCGAAGTTCAGTGAAGAGCAGGTAGTGCTTGTGAGGCGGGTAAGGCGACTGAACCAGGACATAGGTGTGAACCTGCCCGGCATAGATGTGATCTTCCACATGCGGGAACGGATGCTGGAAATGCAACAGCAAATGAAGGAGATGGAAACGCAGATGGAGCGGATGAGACGGAAGCATCACGAGACACTGCGATCGGCCCTGGTGCAGGGCGGCATGTTCCACGACCTGGATTAAATCCAACCTTCCGTATCATATTATTTTCCCCGGCCTCAGCCTTACAGCTCGCCCCTGCGCAAACAGATTTTCAGGTTTGTTGCAGTTTTGTGAAGGTTTTTCCAAGCACACAAGACGTCCGTATTTTACCCACCATGTCAATCCTTTTTCAGTCAAACTACACAATGATCCTGGACCTTGCCGGCACTTTTGCTTTTGCAATCAGCGGCATCAGGCTGGCATCAGGAAAAAATATTGATTGGTTCGGGGCGTATGTGATAGGATTGGTAACGGCCATCGGTGGCGGAACAACAAGAGACCTTTTGCTGGATGTAATTCCTTTTTGGATGGAAGATTCCCGCTATTTACTTACCACGGGCGTGGCCTTGCTGGCAATAATTATTTTAAGGACAAAACTCATTAAGTGGGGGCATACGCTGTTTCTGTTCGATGCCATAGGACTGGGCTTGTTTACGGTAACCGGAATAAGTAAAAGTTTAGAAGCCGGCCTGCCGATGTGGGTATGTATAATAATGGGCACTATTACAGGAGCAATAGGTGGCGTATTCCGTGATATTATTATTAACGAAGTACCGCTGCTTTTCAGAAAAGACCTATATGCCATTGCCTGCATCCTGGGCGGCATTGTGTATTTCATTTGCTATCAGTTCAAAGTATTAATCCCTTATCACGAACTTATAGCAGCAGCAACAGTTATTTTGATCAGGATTTTAGCGGTTAAATTCCATCTTCAACTACCAAAATTAAAATCTCTTAATACTGAATAATTAATCCCCCATTGAGGGTCCGAAGGACTCCTGACTCTTTCAGAGGTGAAGGGGGGCGTTGGTGCCCTGGCGTCTAACCGCTCTCATTAAATTCGTGGTAATACCAAATAACTTAGAAAAACAATTCCGGAAATATGAAAATAGAAGAAAAAGATAATAAGCACGAGACGGTAAGGTTTCTTGTCTTTTCAGCTTCTCTCAGAAATGATTCGCTCAATACGCAACTGGCTAAATTGGCGGCATCAGTCATCGAAAAAAATGGCGGTGTAGTGGATTTCGCAAATATGGCTGAATTTGATTGTCCATCGTTCAATCAGGATATGGAAAAAGATAATTTTCATCCGGCAGGGGCAGAGGAATTAAAAAAACGAATTTTAGCAAATGATGCCTTAATTATTTCTTCTCCTGAATATAATGGTTCAATGCCCGGCTTAATTAAAAATGTGATTGATTGGGTGTCAAGGTTTCGTCCGCAGCCATTTAATGAGCGCCATGCCTTGCTTATGTCGGCTTCCCCTTCAATGGCAGGCGGAAACAAAGGGCTATGGTCGCTCAGAATACCACTTGAGCATCTGGGCACACGCGTTTATCCTAAGATGTTTTCATTGGCAATAGCCCATAAAGCATTCACGCCCCAGGGAGAAATTGCAGACGAAACCCTGGCAGCTCGCTTTCAGCAAAACCTGGAGGCATTTATGGACCTTGTTGAAGCGGCAAAGCATTATCCATGTATGAAAAAAGCATGGGTTGAGTTTTTAGGCGAGCAGCCTGACCCCGCTACAGACAGGGTTGAATAAAACGGGTAACTTTTAAAACATATTTATTATGGATCCCTATTATATACCGGCACAAACACGCATCGGGCATGTGCATCTCAAGGTTTCTGATCTTGAACGTTCATTAGCGTTTTATCACGATTTATTGGGTTTTGAAATAACCATGAAGTATGGAGATCAGGCAGTATTTGTTTCTGCCGGTGGATACCATCACCACATAGGGCTGAACACATGGCACAGCAAAGGCGCGCCACCTGCTCCCATACGGAATGTTGGCCTGTTCCATACGGCAATCGTTTACCCCACAAGAAAAGATCTGGCAATTATCTACAACCGCGTACGCAGCGCGGATTACCCCTTTACCGGAGCCAGCGACCACGGTGTGTCAGAAGCATTGTACCTTGACGACCCTGATGGCAACGGAGTAGAACTGTATTGGGACCGGCCCAAAGAACGCTGGCCAACCAAAGCTGATGGATCAATAGAAATGTACACCAGGCCGCTTGATTTGGAAGATTTGCTGAAGGAGCTCGGTGAATAAACCACTGACCAGTTACAAAATAAGGCGGCTTGGTTTGATTTAGAAATTTATAGAACCTGCTCATAGGACTACACTTGTTTATATTAAAATTAACCGGCAGCCAGCTTTAATAATCCTCCACAGAATTATACAATGCAATACAAATAATTTAGTATAGGAAAAGCCCGAATTTATTTAATTTTTCCATCCAATATTTTTCACAAAGGCCATTAATTTTCCTGAATGGGGCTGACCAATGATATTCTTATCTTTTTAAACTAATGAAATTCCCAGTTCATAACTAAACTTGCTGTCAAAGCACTAAATTCCCTTATTGCACCACTACGCGCACTACGGCCCTTTCATTTTCTACATTGAATAACTGAAGGAAATAAACTCCCCCTGCCAATCCTGAGACGTTGCCTTCAAAATTGTTTCCGGCAGCTTTCATTATCAGCACTTCTTCTCCCAATGTATTTTGGAGCACAGCCTTGTGCAATCTTAGCCCATTTTGCGGGACAATGGTCAGTTTGCTGGTTACCGGGTTGGGGTATATTTTTACATCCACCAGCCAGGGTATTTCTTTAATGGCGCTATTGTCAATGTTTACTTGCAGCGTATCGGCATTCCAGCAACTATTATTTCCGGTGCTGCGGACTATAACGCTGTAATTCCCAATTACCGCAGGATATGTATGCACAGGATTTCGCTGTGATGCATTATTCCCGTCATCAAAATCCCAGTAAAAATCAATCAGTGAATCGGGCGAAACCAGTGTGAATTGAATTTGGAAAGTGGAAAGCGGGTTAAAAGAGGCCGTCAGCCGTGGGCGTGGAAGCACCTCAATTTCTGAGGTATCGCTGTTGGCACATTGCGCTGCGTAGTTATAAATCACCTTATGCTTGCCTTCGCCAGCCAATGCCGGTGTAAAGCTATTGTTGACAACGCCCGGCCCTGACCAGGTTCCGCCTAAAGGTTGCCCGGCAAGATTGATCGGGGATTCGTGAATACAAACTGCGGTATCAGCTAAGGCGAACACCTGCGGCAAATCGTGTACAGTGGCCAGCAGACTGTCAGTATTTGTGCAGCCGGAACCATCCGTAAACCGGTAGGTCAGTGCAAAATTCCCTAAGCCAGAAAGGGCGGGGTAAAAGCTGCCTGCCACTACATAAGGGCTTAACCATGATCCTCCTGTGGGCGAAGCTTTCAATTGCACAGGCCAGCCGCTCTTGCATGCATTAATGTCATTTCCGGCATTTACCTGCGGCAACGCCCGCACCGTGGCCTGGACAGTATCCCTGGCCGTGCAGCTATTTGTATCTGTAACCGAATATATAAGCTGGTGATTTCCTGCTCCTGCAAATTCCGGAAGGAAAATCCCTGAAAAAATTCCCGCTCCGGCCCAGCTTCCACCGGTTGGAGTACCTGCCAACACTACCGAATCGCCATTGAGGCAGCGCGAAAAATCCGCCTGCACAGATACGACTGGGGCCGGATGCACGGTGGCAGAAAGTGTATCGGAAGCCGTGCAGGACAAAGAATCGGTGAACGTATAGATCAATTCAGCATTGCCCGCACCCGCCTGCACCGGATTGAAATACGACTGCGAACCGGAATTTACCACGCCTGTCCCACTCCATGTGCCATTGGCCGGACTTCCATTCAGCAACACCGAACCGCTATTTTGGCAAACCGAAATATCCAGACCTGCCGAAACCACGGGATTGGGCGCAAGGGCTAACTGAACCGAATCCATATTGCTGCACCGATTGCTATCTGTATAAGAATAGTATAACCAATCACCAAAAGATGCCTGAGAAAGGTCCAGTTGGTTGTTGCTCACCCCGGGCCCAAACCAGTTGCCACCCGAGGGCGATGCATACGGCATTAGATCCAGGGTATCTGTAGTGCTGCATGTTTCAATAGTTTTTAGTGTAATGGTTGGCTTCGCCAGTAGAAAAACTATGAGGTCATCTCTTCCCTTGCAGCCTACGGAGTCGGTAACATGCAAGGTAAAACCTCTGGCTGAGGTGATTCTTCCCTGATAAACTTCTGAAGTGATGGAATCAGGCATCCACAGATAGCTATAGCCACCGTTGCCGGTTAGAACTGTCGGTGCAAGAAAGAACCAATCATTCCAACACACCGCAGTATCGGGTCCTACTGTCACCGTTACTTCCTGATATAGAGGAACAAAAACGCTATCCTGAAAAATGGTTGAACATGATTGATACGCTGCCTCCAGAATAAATGGCTTCCATCCTCCCGAATCAAATTTATAGGTACTAAATGTCCCTGAAAAGGTAAGCGTATCAACTTGCCATGCATAATCTATATTTGGAACAACCGGGGCTGCAAACTCTACCCTTCCACAACCGATGGGACCGGATGAATAGGATATGGACGGCATGGAATCCAGTTCAACACGCAACTCACGTAATAGTAAATTATTGAGCGGACACGCATTATCCCTTGCGTAAATGGTGATTGGGTATCTTCCAGGTGCAGTGTTTTGAGGAATCCATTCGAGATGACCATACACCGAATCGCCTGTACCGGTATACGTGATAGACGCGCCCGGCATTAAACCGGCATGCGATACGCTGACAGTGTCGGCTGAGTCGCTATCGCTAATAAGAAAATCAAATTTCAGCGTATCTCCCTGGCACACGCGGGCCGAGGTGCTTCCAGTGTAAATTGGGGCGTTGTTGGAACTAGAGTCAGTCGTGATGATTTGTTGCCACTCGCGCCTTGTGCTCCCAATTTTAGTTCCGCCCCGGTATTCTGTTACTTCCACGGCAAACCAGGTGGTTTGCGCTTGCATTGGCCTGAACATCAGATCACCTGATTCGGGTAAAAGGTGCAGGCCACGGCACAGCGGGGGGTTATATGGCAGGGTGGTATTGCGAAACCCATTGAAATACAGTGGTTTATCATATCTGTAAGGAGACAAAAATGTAAGACCGGTAGCAGAATCCTGAAAGGACGACACAAGGGAATATACCAGAGAATCGCCATCCGCATCAGTACCATTGAAATTATAACTATAACATTGGCCTGCTACAATTAAAAAATCAGCGTCATTCTCTAACACCGGGGAACTGTTAATAAAGGTATCGCAGGAATTGATTTCGCAATAGGTATAGAGGGGAGCCGAATTATATGTCATTCCTTCCCGGCAGCATTGGCTGAAACTGATCCTGAAGCTACAACTTGCCTGAGATGAAAGATCAATAGTATCCACATATATCCTCTTCTCTATGCCATAAGGAAAAGTGGAGGTGGATGCCTGACAACGGGTTTGAATACTGGTACATTGGCCGGTTACATCTTTAGAAGATACCTTTATCAGTTCAATAGTATCCACAAACGCATGGTTGCTGTCTATGCTCTGAAGTTTTATTTCAATGGTATCGCCCAGGGTTGTTCCGTTGCAATCTGTATAAATTATGGCAGTTATCTCATAGGTGGCATTCCCCAGTGCTTTCCATCTGAGCTCTGAGCCGAGAAGGTCTACTGCATTGGTCTGTGAGGAGACCAACATTAAAAGGGAAAACAGGAGTGGCTTGTAAATTTTATTCATAGCGGTTCTGTTGTATATTGAATTCAGACACACAACATCAAGCGTTGCCAAAAATGTTTCATTTACTGAAATTAGTTTTATCAAAAATCTTGACCCCCTGTAAATTACCCCTTGTAACCTCTTTGAAATCCGGGTCAAAGTGGGTGTTCAGGACAAGACATGGTTTTACATCAGCGCTGCTTTATATTCATTTCCATTCAATTTCTCAGAATAAATTTCTGTTGTTTTCATTTCATTTTTCCGTTTTCCATAATCGAATAGCTTATGGCAATTAGGACAAAGTACTAATATATTGTTCAATAGGTCTTTCGCTCCTTCGGCTTTTGCTTTAATATGGCAGGTCTCAATATAGAAGTCGCCATTTTTTTTACGAATTTGGACAGTACAAAATTGGCATGTATAATTTCTATACTTTTTAATTTGTACCATCAAGTAGTTGTGTCTTTTGAAAGACTTTCCATTAATTGTAATAATTTTAGAACTTTCTCTTTCACAAAGTTTTATCCTTTCCTGTGATTCTTCTGTTGATAGGTGTTGGTTTTTAATATCATTTCGATGCTCAATTTCATTTTGTTCCAAATTGTTTTCAAGAGACTTTATTTCTGAATATTCTGCAATTAAAACCTGGCCAATTGGAACAGATACTATAAATGATTTAACGCATCGGCCTTATATAGATTTTCCAAAACTGGAAATTCAGCAATCAAATTTTTCTGAATCTCCTTAACCTGTACATAATTTCTAAAGGTTTTAGTGAAAGATAACGTATTGCCTATTTTATTAAGTGCAATAAGCGTTTTATTATTCATAACCGGGTAAAGATCAGGGTTTATCCTGTTTAAATAAATGGTTGCTATACCTATACCGAAATGAGGAAAACTAACTATGCGTTCAAACCAATGATATAGGTCAAGCTCATTACTAAAAGGCTCTATGACGAATGATTTAAATTTTAACAAATCATTTTTTATTGCCTTCTTAAACCTGTTTTTCGTGCGAGAGCCTCCTGTCTGGACCATTCCACCATCACCAACAAATTCATAGAAGAAATTTATGAATTCTTCATTGCTAAAATTTGCCAGCGTTGCTTTAGTTATATACGCTGTTGTGCGGTCGCTTTTTATTCATTGTCCTTGATTTCCCAGTCATTGTTCATTTACACCGTCAACTGCTGCGTGAAATTTCGCAACAAATCCATCGTCAACTCCATATTCGCTAAATTTTTTAACTGCCCAGTCAAATACTGTAATTCCAAATCCTGTGTCTTTATGAACAATGATAGAGTGATAATATGGTTGTGAATAAAGCCAATCGTAACCTTCTAATTGTCTGAAAAGTTGTCCGAGCAAAACACCAAATTTACAAACTGTCATTAAGTAAGGATTTGAAAAATCTTTTGGATCGCTTTCTTTTATTAGTTCAGATATTTTTGCTCTGTCATAGTATTTGTCAACAGCGTCTAAAAGTTCAAAGTCTATGGTGTCAGAATTATGAATAAATGAAAAGTCTTCCAGAACGGCTTTGGACTTCGTGTCATTTATAAGAGTTTTTACATTTTTTAAATATTCAGGTGGCAAAGACTGTATTTCGTCCAATTTAAGTGGTTGTCCTTCAAATGCAGCAATTTGATACATATCAGGTCTCGTCATTTTTGGTCTATCGTATTCATCATACCAAGGACTTAAATATTTAACGAAAAGTTCGTCACAATGAGGAAGTTTCTTTTTAAATAATCCCAACATATCTTTTCTCATTTAGCATGTTGCATGGCTTCTGTTATCCTTTATCCGGTTTCATTACTCTTCCATAATTTTAATCTCTTCCTCAGTTAGCACTTCCGGGTTATGTGTGCTTGTGCATTTAAAGAAAGAGGGAAGGACAGCATGTTCCCTTGATCTAGATCAATTCAAAAAAACATTACTGCTGTTCGCTATTTTTGATTTCCTGATAGCGAAAGCAATCCACCACGTGATCATTTACCATACCTGCGGCCTGCATAAAGGCATAGCAAATGGTGGTGCCCACAAATTTAAAACCCCGTCTTTTCAGGTCTTTGCTCATGGCATCACTCTCCTGCGTACTGGCCGGGGCTTCGGCCATTGTTCGCCAGCCATTGTGGATGGTCCCGCCTCCGGTAAACTGCCAGATATAAGGATCGAAGCCGCCATACTCCTCCTGCACGCGGAGGAAGGCCCTGGCGTTACCCACCGTGGCATGAACCTTAGATTTGTTGCGGATGATGCCGACATCCTGCAACAGCCGCTCAATATCTTTATCAGTGAATTGTGCCACTTTTTCCGGCACAAAGTGCATGAAAGCCCGGTCGAAATTTTCGCGTTTGTGGAGTACTGTTCGCCAGCTCAGCCCGGCCTGGAAAGCATCCAGCACCATATATTCAAACAGCAACCGGTCGTCATGGACCGGAACGCCCCATTCTTTATCGTGATATAAGATCATTGCCGGGTCATCGCCTGTCCAGCCGCAACGTTGCTTCATGTCTTTTTGGGTTTATTAAATTTTAGGCTATGATTTAAATGATGGTTCATTTTTGACTTTCTTTCGTTTTAGCTGGTTTTCTCAGGTTCCCCAATTTTCCCGATCCAGGCTGCGGTATTGAATGGCTTCGGCAAGATGCTCGGTTTTGATGTCGTCCGATCCGGCCAGGTCGGCTATGGTGCGTGAAACCTTGAGAATGCGATCGTAAGCCCGTGCGGAAAGATGGAGCCGTTCCATGGCCGTTTTCAGCAGCGTTTGCCCGGCCGATGAGATTGTGCAGATTTTCCTCAGTTGGTTGCTGCTCATCATGGCATTGCAATGCACCTCCTTCGATTCTTTGAAGCGCTCGCTCTGGACATCCCGGGCCAGCGTAACGCGCTGCCTGATACTCTCGCTTTTTTCTTCGTGCTGCTGTGATGAGAGTTGGGCAAAATCCACAGGCACTACTTCTACATGTAAATCTATGCGGTCCAGCAGCGGCCCGGAAATTTTGTTGAGATAGCGTTGCACGGTTCCGGCTGAGCATACGCATTCCTTGTCAGGATGGTTGTAGTAGCCGCAAGGGCATGGATTCATGCTGCTTACCAGCATAAAGTTCGAGGGATATTCCACGGTGAATTTTGCGCGGGCGATCGTAACTTTTCGCTCTTCGATGGGCTGGCGCAATACCTCCAGAACGGTGCGCTTAAATTCCGGCAGCTCATCAAGAAAAAGGACGCCATTGTGCGCCAGTGAAATTTCACCCGGCTGCGGGAAGCCACCTCCGCCCACAAGAGCTACATCGCTGATCGTGTGATGTGGCGACCGGAAAGGCCGGTTGGTTACAAGGGAAGAATTGTCATTCAGAAATCCGGCTACCGAATGGATTTTTGTGGTCTCCAGCGCTTCGTAAAGGCTGAGTGGCGGCAGGACAGTGGGCAGCCGCTTGGCCAGCATGGTTTTGCCTGCCCCCGGTGGCCCCACCAATATTACATTATGGCCACCAGAGGCAGCTATTTCCAGGGCTCTCTTTATATTTTGCTGTCCTTTTACATCCGCAAAATCCAGATCGCTCGCACAGAGACTATTGAAAAATTCCTCTCTCGTATCTACCACGGTTGGAACAGCATCGCTCGTTCCATTCAGCATTTCCACCACCTCCCGCATACTCTCCATTCCATAAACATTAAGTTTATCCACAATGGCGGCTTCACGGGCATTCTGTTTCGGGAGAATGAGTCCTTCAAATCCGTCCTTTCGTGCCTGTATAGCAATGGGCAATGCACCCTTGATCGGCATAAGGCTGCCATCGAGTGATAATTCGCCAATCATCATGTACTTCTCAAATTTCTCCGGGTTAACCTGTTCCAAAGCAGCCAACATAGCTACCGCAATTGGGAGGTCGTAGGATGAGCCTTCTTTGCGGATATCAGCAGGGGCCAGGTTCACCACCACTTTCCTGCGCGTCAGCCGGAAACCGTTGTTCAGGATTGCGGCTTCCACGCGCTGCTGGCTCTCCTTCACGGCATTGTCCGGCAAGCCCACGATGAAGAATTTTATGCCCTGGCTGATGTTTACTTCAACGGTTATGGTCTGGGCATCAATACCCTGTACTGCGCTTGCGTAAGTCTTTTCGAGCATCTGGTTTCTTTCAGAAGGCAAAATAAAGATTATCCTGCTAAGGAACAGCAAATTCCACAAACAGAGCCGATCTCCGTATCCAAATGCTGTTCTACACCGGCTCCTACCATTGCAGAAACTGCCTGCCCGGCTTAATTTCAAACCGCTAACATTGCAAATCTAATCTCTGCGTTTTGAAATATTAAATGAAGAAGATAACAGCGAATTTCCACCTGGTGGCAGTGTTGGCCGGATCGTTATTTCTGTATTTGGCTTTCCCTACAAGCAATGCTTCGATTGACGGCTATACCTATGCCGCTTCAGTGAAATATGGAGAAGAGTTATTTCATCCGCATCACCTTCTGTATAATCTCCAGGGCTATGCGCTGCACCGTGCGGTATCCTCATTTTTTGATGAAGCGGATGCCTTGTACTTTATGATCGGGCTAAACGGTATTTATGCTTTTCTAATTCTTGTGGTGCTCCTTTTTTGTTTGCGGAAAATGGGTGCGGAAAAGCGAAAAGTCCCCTGGCTGCTGATGATTGCCGCCTTCAGTTTTGGGCCGTGGCGTTTTGCTACTGAAAACGAGACCTACATTCTTCCCATCCTCTTATCGGTTACAGCAAGTTATTTTTGGATCAATGGCCTCCAAAACCGGAAGGGGAGCCAATTTGCGCTAAGCGGATTTTTTGCAGCGCTGGCCATTCTTTTTCACCAGCTACACATATTCTGGTGGCTGGGCTTGCTGGCCGGATGTCTCTTATTGAAAGGCCCGGGAGAAGTAAAGCGAGCCGTAGTATTTACCGCCCCGGCATTGATCATTCCTTTGGCCTATTTGCTGGCACTGCATCATCTGGGGTTGGAACTTTCGCTAGCACAGCTTCAGCAATATGCGCTGCATGAATATATGCGGGGAAATGCCTCCGCAGGCATCGGGTACATGAGTTTCGTGCTGACGCCCATCAGCTTGTTCCGTTCATTTTTCCAGGTACACGGATATGTCTGGAAAATGCTCTTGATTGAGAAAGCTTTCTGGATTCCTGCCATCATTTCCTTATTTCTTGCAATTGCAGGACTTTTTTTTCTTTTAAAAAGAAAATGGCAATTAAACAGAACCTTTTTACCAGTTGCAGAAATTCATCTGCTCATCCTGTTACTCACGCTTGTTTTTGCTTTTCTATCCTACGGAAATGCTGAATTTTTGGCAGGCATCCCTGTGATCTTGGTAATTCTGATGGCATGCTTTAAATATGTTTCAACGCGCGGATTAGCGGCTATTGGCGGAGCACTTCTGGTCTGGAACTTTTGGTTTGGAATATGGCCGCTGTATCATTTCGGGATGCAGCAGGATGAAATGATCGCCCGTTATATGATGAGTTCGCCTGAATCCGTTTTTATCCTGGAGGATCCTGTACGGCCCGCAAGTATTATGTATTATCAATCTCATACAGCGCCCCTATCTGCTTTTCGATGCGAACGGATTGATTCTTCGGAGATCCGCCTGATGGTGGAGGAGGCTTCCGTCAGTGGAAAAGCAGTATTCAGCAATTGTGGTGGCCAACCCCAGGTAATGAGCCGGGCCGCCCTTTTGGCAGCGGAAGGTTCGGCTGGGGTATTGTCCGATTTTGAAACTGAGGTTGCGGATTCTGCACAATCTTTCAACGGCTGGCATTTTCTCTACACCGTCAGGAACCGTCAATAAATCCGGAGGTATGACTTTTGTCATTTTTAAAAATCTGATCTTTAATCCTGAATTAAGCATTATTTTAATATGGAAAACGAACTGGAAGGACCACAACCCGGCAAGCTGTTGATCTCAGAGCCATTTCTTTATGACCCGAATTTTAAGCGGTCAGTTATTTTATTATGTGAACATCATGATAAAGGAGATCTCGGTTTCATTCTTAATAAACCGCTGGAGAATATTTTTTTGCATGATGTGGTGGAGATGCAGAATGGAAAGGACATTCCGGTATATTTTGGCGGGCCGGTACAGCAAAACACCCTTCACTTCCTTCACCGTGAGCCGGATTTGATAGAATCAAGCCAGTGCATAACGGAAGGCCTTTATTGGGGAGGAAACTTTGATCTTGTGAAGCTGAAGCTTGATTCAGGTGAATATGACCCGGCCAACTTTCGCTTTTTCATTGGCTACAGCGGCTGGGGCGAAACCCAGTTGCAGGAGGAGGTAGACCAGCATAGCTGGATCGTAACTTCTGTAAAAGTGGGCGACATCTTCCAGCCGGATCTGAGCTTCCTGTGGCGCTCGCTGCTAAAAAGAATGGGCGGCAAATTCAGGATCTATGCCAATAGCCCTGAAAATCCTCAGTATAATTAATTCCTTCTCGGATTACAGATCTAAAGCAAGCATTACGGCTTCTTTGCACTGCTTTTTTCTAATTGGTGCGAAAGCCGTTTTTTTGTGCGTCTGAATTTCCTCCAATCCAAACATATTTGATTATGAATAAAATCAAACTGGTGGTCTTCGTGGCTGTCATGTGTCTTGTAGCATTCGGTTTTTCACGCCAAAATGAGGTTTTGTTCCCAGCCGTGGATGACCCTGCCTCCGGTCGGGATACGTTCCAATATGTTGCTGATACCTTTGCTGATGTCCGGGTGCTGCGTTATAAAGTACCGGGTTTTGAGGAGTTGAGCCTACAGCAGAAAAAGCTTGCGTACTATCTGTACGAGGCGGCATTGAGCGGCCGGGATATGATCTGGGATCAAAATTATAAATATAACCTGCTGGTCCGGAAGACGATTGAATCAATACATAACGGCTACACAGGTGAGCACTCCGGGGAGCAATGGGATGCTTTCGATATTTATTCAAAGCAGGTATTCTTCTCCAATGGCATTCATCATCATTCTTCAGGCATGAAGATTATTCCTGCTTTTAACGAGGCCTATTTAGGAACTTTAATATTGAATACTGATGCTGCAGAACTTTCCTGGTATGGCGAAGGGGCGCCCCAGCAATTGATCAGATTTTTGAAACCGGTGATTTTTGATGCACGGATGGCCGCGAAAAAGGTGAATCAGGCCGCAAATGAAGATGTAGTGAAAACCTCCGCCACAAATTTTTATGAGGGCGTTTCGCAGCAGGAAGTGGAGGATTATTACAAAGCCGTCACAGATACGCTTGATCCCACTCCCATTTCTTATGGTCTCAATTCAAAAGTGATGAAGGAAGGAGGGAATGTAGTGGAGCGAGTATGGAAAAAAGGGGGCATGTATGATGCTGCGATCACAAAAGTGGTTTATTGGCTGGAAAAGGCTGCCTCAGTTGCAGAGACGCCAGAACAGCAAAAAACGATCAACTTGCTGATTGACTATTACAATACCGGTGATCTGAAAATATTCGATGAATACAATATTTCCTGGGTAAAAGACACTGCGGCAAGCCTGGATTTTATTAATGGCTTTATTGAAGTGTATGGCGATCCGCTGGCTTCCAAAGGATCCTTTGAATCGATTGTCTTCTTCAAGGACATGGAGGCCACCAAAAGAATAGACGCCATTAGCCGGCAGGCACAATGGTTTGAAGATAATTCACCTTTGATGGAGGAACATAAGAAGAAGAATGTAAAGGGCATTTCTGCCAAAGTGATCACGGTGATTGTGGAATCCGGGGATGCTTCACCTTCCACACCCATCGGTATTAATCTGCCTAATTCAAACTGGATCCGCGCGGAACATGGTTCCAAATCAGTAAACCTGGGGAATATTGTCCATTCATATAATAAATCATCTGAAGGCAGCGGAATGCTGGAGGCGTTTGCCTTTAAGCCTGAAGAAATACAGCGGGCTAAAGAGTTCGGAACCCTGGCAGATAATCTCCATACGGATATGCATGAGGTGATTGGCCATGCCAGCGGCCGGCTCAATCCGGGTATAGGAACGCCCAAAGAAACCCTTAAGCAATACGCCAGCACACTGGAGGAGGCACGAGCCGATCTGGTGGCACTCTATTATGTACATGACCAGAAACTGGTGGATATGGGACTTATGCCAAGCCTGGAAGTTGGTAAAGAAGCTTATGACAGCTACATCCGCAATGGATTGCTGCTGCAATTGCGCAGGATTAAGCCGGGAGAAAGCATTGAGGGTGCCCACATGCGCAATCGTCAGTTGGTAGCGAGCTGGGCGTTTGAAAGAGGAAAGGAGGAAAACGTAATTGAGCGTGTGATGCGTGATGGCAAAACCTACTTCGTTATTCGGGACTATGACAAGCTCAAAACGTACTTCGGGGAATTGCTTCGCGAAATTCAGCGCATTAAATCAGAAGGCGATTTTGAAGCGGGAAGTGCCCTGGTAGAGAACTATGGAGTAAAGGTGGACAAGGAAATACATGCCGAGGTGCTGAGGCGCATGGCGGAACTGAATGTAGCGCCTTACTCCGGCTTTATAAATCCGGTGCTGAAGCCGGTAATGCAAGATGATGAGATTGCAGACGTGAAGGTGGAATACCCGGTGGATTTCAAAAAGCAAATGCTTTATTATGGGAAGAACTATGGGTTTTTGCCGGTTGTGAACTGATCTACTTCTGCCTTGCTGCCTTGTTGTGTTTCAGAACTTTGGCTTCCAGATAAAAGATCAGTTCTTCTGCGATATTCTTAGTCAGGTCTCCCACACGCTCAAGCTTCTTGATTGCTGAAAAAAGATACAGAGAATCATTGATGCCCTCCTTGTTTCCTTTTGAGACCGCAATGATCACCTCACTGGCTGCCCGGTTTATTTGATTCAGTTCCCGGTCTTTTTCAAACACCCTTCTCACGAGGTCAGAGTCTTCCGTTTCAAATGATTCCAGCGTTAGATCCAACATAGAAATAGCAATATCAAACATCTCCTCGAGCCTGATCTCTTTCAGAACTTTATCATTGAAAGGTTCTTCAATCTGTGCCACGTACTTGCAAATCCCTTTGGCATGGTCACCAATGCGTTCCAAGTGTGTATTCACTTTAAGAATGGCCAGTACAAACCGAAGGTCTACAGCTACCGGGTTGAATAGTGCAAAAATGTTTTCGCAATCCCGGTCAATGCTCAGTTCATTCGCATTCATTCGTTTTTCCCGGAAAATCACCTCTTCAGCCAAATCCTTGTCATGGTTCAGCAGGGCTGTTTTCGATTTCTGAATCTGGCTCAGCGCCAGGCGCATCATTTCCAGCATAGCATCTTTGAGCTGGTTAAGCTCTGTTTCCAAATGCGTCATATTAGTTCTGGATTTGTTTGAATATTTCATAGAATTTAAACTATAAAATTTTAAAAATTAATTACCCGAAACGCCCGGTGATATAATTTTCTGTTTTCTCTTTTTTAGGATTTGTAAAGAGTTGTTTGGTATCATCATACTCTATCATTTCACCCATATAGAAGAATGCAGTTTTATCACTAACCCTTCCTGCCTGGTGCATGTTGTGCGTCACGATCACAATGGTGTAATCCTTTTTCAGTTCATATATGAGCTCCTCTATTTTTGCGGTGGCGATGGGATCGAGCGCTGAAGCCGGTTCATCCATGAGCAGCACGGCAGGTTCCACTGCAAGGGCGCGGGCTATGCAAAGCCGCTGCTGCTGTCCGCCAGAGAGCGCCAGGGCTGATTTCTTCAGGTCGTCTTTTACCTCGCTCCAGAGGGCTGCTTGTTTCAGGCTTTTTTCTACCTGCTCATTTATCTTGTTCTTGTTGTCCTCGCCTTGTATTTTCAGACCATAGGCCACATTTTCATAGATGCTTTTTGGAAAAGGATTGGGTTTCTGAAAAACCATCCCGATGTCCTTTCGCAATTGCTCCACTTTTACCTTTTTACGGTAGATCTCTTTGCCATTAAAGAGTACGTCTCCCTCCTTGCGGAAACTATCAATAAGGTCATTCATGCGGTTGAACATCCGGAGAAAAGTGGATTTCCCACAGCCGGAGGGCCCGATGAAGGCCGTCACAGAATTTCTCCCGATTTCCATATTGATATTCTTCAATACATGAAAATCACCATAATAGACATCCAGATCATTTGTTACAAGCGTCATTTCACGGGGCTTTGCCTGCATTTTTTCATCCATGTTTTTTACGTTGTGGGTTGTCTTATTTTTATCGTTCATAACCCCGTTACCATTTGAGCTTGTTTTGATGCCGGTTCCTTAAGTAGATCGCCACACCATTCATAAAGAAGGTGAGGGCCAGCAAAACGATAATAGCTGCGGCAGCATTGGTGGAAAATGCCTGCTGAGGGCGAGTTACCCAATTAAATATTTGTATGGGCAGAACGGTGAATTCATCCAGCGGATGTTCAGGCAGGTACGGAACATACGTCAAAGCACCAATTACGATGAGCGGAGCCGTTTCTCCTACTGCACGCGAAAGCGCAAGGATCACCCCGGTGAGTATTCCTCCGAACGATGCCGGAATTACCTGATGCCATATAGTTTGCCATTTACTGGCTCCCATAGCATAAGAGGCTTCGCGCAATGATTTGGGTACAGCCTTCAATGCTTCCCTGGTGGAAACTATCACAATGGGCAAAATGAGCAGCGCCAGCGTAAGCGATCCTGTTAACACACTTGGGCCGAGACCAAAAAGCCGGGAGAAAATTTCCAATCCCAGAAGTCCGTAAATAATGGAAGGCACCCCGGCCAGGTTGGCAATATTGATCTCAAGCAGAGAAGTCAGCCAATTTTTTTTGCCGTATTCTTCCAGATGTATTCCTGCGGCCACACCGAGTGGAAAGGTAATAAATGCGGTGAGCACCATGATCCAGATGCTTCCCACCCATGCCGGAAGAATACCGGCATCTTCTGCTTTGCGCGATGGGAGGCTGGTGAGAAATCCAATGTCAAGGGCTTGGACCCCGTCTACTACGATATCCAGGATAAAAACCAGCAATACCAGCAAGCCCAAGAAGGTGCAGAAAAGGCCCACATAGCGGAATAGGTTGTCCTTAAATCGGTTTAATTTAATATTACTCATAAACCTCCCGGAATTTTCTTCTCAACCAAAAGCTGATATTATTCAGAATAAAAGTGAGTACAAAAAGCGCCATTCCTGCCGCAAAGATGGTCCTGTATTCCACCGATCCATGCGGTACGTCTCCCAGGCTCACCTGCACAATATAAGCAGTAATGGTTTCCACAGGAACGAGTGGATTCAGGGTGAGGCGAGGTTGCTGGCCGGCAGCAATGGCCACGATCATGGTTTCGCCAATAGCCCGCGAAACAGCAAGAATTACCGAAGCGATTATGCCTGATGAAGCTGCAGGAACCACCACCTTCAGTGCGGTTTGCAAACGGGTGGAACCCAGCGCCAGAGCCCCTTCCCTGAGATAACGGGGAACAGAATACATAGCATCCTCACTCAGGGAAGAAATGAGCGGAATGATCATTATGCCCATCACAATGCCGGGTGAGAGTGCATTAAAACCTGAAAGATTGGGGATAAAAGTTTGAAGCAAAGGAGTAACAAACAGCAACGCAAAGTATCCGTACACTACCGTGGGGACAGCGGCAAGCAGTTCGAGCATTGGCTTTACCGTCTGGCGAAATTTGCTGGAAGCGTATTCATTGAGATAAATAGCAATGGCAAGCCCGATGGGTAAAGCCACAGAAATGGCGATGAACGTAGTGAGCAACGTGCCGGAAAGCAGCGGCAATATGCCAAAATGTTTTTGTGTAAATAGCGGAGTCCACTGTGTATCGGTTAAAAAATCGAGGATAGGTACTTCACCAAAAAACTGCACAGTTTCAAAGATCAGCACCCATATAATGCCGAGCGTGGTAAGAATGGTAACAAAGCTGCTGAACCACAGCAGCTTTTCAATAACCTTCTCCTTTATCTTCATACCTGACTATGAGGTCTATTGAATGGTATCAGCCGGTGATTGGGCAGGTTCCGGTTCCTTCTGGTTTCCATGGTCTTCCCTGAGCAGATCTGCTATATTAACCCCTACAATATCTCCCTGGAACACTGATCCTGTAATTCGCTTTTCAAATCTTTCTGCTATCAGATCATAAGCATCATCAGGCAAGGCAATATATCCTACCTCGTTGCTCAGTTCGCCTGCAATGCTGATATAGAAATTTACAAAATCATTTACTTCAGGGCGTTCGGCAGCACTCTTTCTTACATAAATATAAATGGGCCTGGCAAGAGGCTGATAGGTTCCATCCTTCACCGTTTCTATCGTTGGAGTAATGGGTCCGGTTCCATTCGTAGGATCCTCGTCATCCACCGGGATAAGTTTCAGCTTATTGCTGTTTTCCTCAAAATAAGCAATCCCGAAAAAGCCGAGTGCATATTTGTCAGTGGACACACCCTGCACCAAAACATTGTCATCTTCACTTGCCGTAAAATCTCCCCGGCTGGCACCGCTTTTCCCTACAATTGCTTCTGTAAAATAATCGAAAGTACCGGAAGCTACGCCAGGTCCATACAAGTGGATCTCCTCATCCGGCCATTCGGGCCGTATCTGGTTCCAGCGCTTAATCGTTTTCTGAGCTTCTGGTTCCCATATTCTTTTCAATTCTTCTACAGTAAAGTAATCTACCCAGTCATTCTCAGGATTAACAATTACTGCGAGGCCGTCAAATGCAACGGGTATTTCAATGTACTCAATACCTTCTGCCTTAGCATCGTTCTCCTCACTTTCTTTGATGGGACGGGATGCATTAGTGATGTCTATTTCACCCCGTGAGAATTTTTGAAACCCTCCGCCTGTGCCTGAAATTCCTACCGTTACCTTTACATCACGTTGCTCTGCACGGTATTCTTCAGCCACGGCCTCAGAGATAGGATATACGGTACTGGATCCATCAATCGTGATGGAACCTTCGAGTTTGCCATCAGAATTTCCCCCGCCCCCATTGCAGCCTGCAACAATTAATAATGAAGTCAATGGGAGTAAAAAAGATAAAATTTTCATGTTCGTTTTTCGCTTTGTGATAATATTAAGATTCGAGAGAATGATTTTTTAGATTAAAATTTGATTTCAGGACCCACATACCGGAGGAAGTGCGATTCGCAGTAGATTCAAGAGTTTGAGTTCTATCCTCGAAATCCAGTTTTTTTAATTAAAATCATAAATGGTCCGGTTAGATTTACTCCATAAATATTTTGTTGAAAATATTGGGCGAACATTCCAAAAGATTTTGCTGGAAAAGACAAATTTCCTGTTACCAAATTGTTAAGAACTGAGGAGATATTCATCGCACGCCAAATAGATCTGCTCCCAAAGTTTGTTCTCTTCCTGGTCCGGTTGAAACTATTTGTATGGGTTGGTTCAGCAATTCTTCTATTTTGGCAATGTAGCTCCGGGCATTGGCAGGCATCGAATCCAATGACTGCGTATTCACAATATCTTCATTCCAGGGTTCACAAGGTAATAGTTCAGGAGACAGGTCCTCATTTTCAGGATGATAACCGGGTGCACCATTTTGTGAATAGGAAGTACAGATATTCAGGTTGCCGGTTGCAGAGAGAACATCCAGTTTGGTAATGGCCAACTGATCCGCGCCATTCAGCATAATAGCATATTTAAGTGCCGGAATGTCAAGCCATCCACAGCGTCTGGGTCGGCCCGTTGTGCTACCAAATTCATTTCCTGCTTTTTGAATCTGCTGCCCGGCTTCTCCGTGCAATTCTGTGGGAAAAGGTCCGCTGCCTACGCGGGTGGTATATGCCTTAAAAACGCCCAGTACACTCCCGATATGCCGGGGAGCTATTCCCAAACCGGTACAGGCTGCGGCAGAAATTGTATTGGAAGAGGTAACGTAGGGAACAGTGCCAAAGTCCACATCCAGCAAAGTGCCCTGGGCACCTTCGGCCAAAATGCTTTTGCCCTGGTTATTCCAGTTGTTTAGCAGCACCTCTGTATCATCAAGGTTCAGTTTTCTCAGGAAGGAAATTGCATTCATCCATTCTTCCTCCGCATCGCGAAGTTCGATTCCCAGCGTTGGCATCAGTTTCAGATGCCGCTCTTTGAGTTTATTGTAGATAGAATCAAAAGCTGGCGAGGCTAACGCGCCAACGTTTATGCCTACCCTGGCGGCTTTGTCCTGATAGGTGGGTCCGATACCTTTAAGCGTGGAGCCTATTTTCAGATCCCCTTTCTGAGTTTCATACGCAGCATCAAGAAACCGGTGCGTAGGGATTATAAGCTGAGCCTTTTTGCTCACCACCATTTTCGAGGCTGCATCTATTCCCTGCACACTGAGCGATTCCACTTCCTTCATCAAAACCACGGGGTCTATTACCACCCCGTTCCCAATTACGTTCAAGGTGTGATCATGAATGATCCCGGAAGGGATGGTATGAAGAATGAATTTACGTCCTTTTACGACTATGGTATGGCCGGCATTTGGGCCGCCCTGAAAGCGGGCAACTACATCATAATGCGGACTAAGCAGATCCACGATCTTTCCTTTGCCTTCATCACCCCACTGCAATCCCACTATTACATCAACAGGCATATTTGTGTCTGTTACTAAAATTTTAAAGACTGCAAATTAACCCAGAATATCCCACTTGTACTCCTATTCACAGGTAACAAAATGAGGAAGGATGAGCTGAAATGCCTATTCCGCATTTTTGTGTGGGATAAATTAAACTGTCTTCTGGCCTTCATGCTTTCCTTCACGGAATTCTTCCAGCATCTTATTATTGAATGCAGGAATGTCATCAGGATTGCGGCTTGTTACCATGCCCTGATCCACCACCACTTCTTCATCCACCCAGTTTACTCCGGCATTTTTCAGGTCCGTCCGGATAGATGGATAGGATGTCATCTTTCGTCCTGTCAATGCACCGGTTTCAATTAAAGTCCAGGGACCATGACAGATGGCTGCGATCGGCTTGCCGCTCTTAAAGAATGACCTTACGAAGTTTACCGCCTTTTGGTTCTGACGAAGCTTATCAGGATTCATAACTCCTCCTGGCAGCAACAAGGCGTGGTATTCTTCAGGATCTGCGCTGTCCAGAGCAAGGTCTACTTTAAACTCATCGCCCCAGTTGTCTTTATCCCAGGCTTTTACTTTTCCGTCTTTTGGAGAGATAATATGAGTGATAGCTCCTGCGCTATCCAGCGCCTGCCGGGGTTCGGTGAGCTCTACCTGTTCAAAGCCATTTTCTACCAAAATGGCTACTTTTCTGTTGTTTAAAATTTTGTCGCTCATGTGTTTCCCGTAATTTATTTGGTTCAAAATCAAAGAAAAATTTAACGCATCATGATGGCCTTTGTTTAGAAAATCAGAAGCTGTGTCCGGATCTGATATAAAACTCTTGAGAGCAAAGGAAAATGAGTGTAGAAATAGCACTTTCCTACAACTAACCGAAGACGCGTTTAACAAGGATTCTTCTTTTTCTGCCCTGTGAAAAAGATTTTTGGTGCATCACCGGGTTTATCCACAGGCAATTCCGGACTGCTAAGCATTATTTTTCAGGAAATGGTCGGCATGGGCTGTCTTTTCTTGCAAAGGAGATGTGCGCTATTGGTTTTGCTGAATATCTTTATTACATTTGCTCTGGTTTTTCCACATAGCCGGGCATGTTAGAATTTTCCCTTTTCCATGATAGTGCTTAAGTTTTCCCCGTGCCCGGCTTTTTTTCCCCCTCCTTTTCAAGACTCTCCCACCTCATTCTGAAGGTATCTAATAATAAGAGTCGTTATTTTCCCCACACACCCGGAACCCGGTTGTCTTATTTGTAGAATTTAGAAATATGAGAGGAACTGATCCTTTACCCCTGAAACATGTAATAGATAAGTTGCTGGATACCTATAAGCTCAGAGGAAAGCTGAGTGAACTTCAGCTAAAAGATTCGTGGGTTCAGATTGTGGGAAAAGTGATTGCCGGCCATACCACGGACCTGCAAATAAAGAATGGAAAACTCATCATCAGCCTGGATTCTCCGGTGATGCGGCAGGAACTGAGCTACATGAAGGAAAAGGTGAGAATACGACTGAACCAGGAGCTTGGCCGGAATGTCATTCAGGAAATCATTTTCAGATGAATACTATTGTTTCGGCTTTTTATAGACCGGTACAGTAGAGCAAGGCTCGCCATACATTATGCTCTTTGCATAGGGTTGCAATAGCCAGGTAGCAGTAAGATAGGCGCTGGCAGGAATCTCTTTCTCTCCACATCCTTTTACGACCACACGTTTATCCCGGAATTCTTCAGGATCCGTTTGAGCTAATCTGCGGTCCATTAAAATACTCAACACCTCCTGCTTGTTTCCAAAGTGAACTGAAGCTGCAGATGGCCGCAGGTATGAAGTAATTAACATATAAGCCCATACCGGAATAATGGCATCTGCAGAACTAAAGATCCCTACATGTTTTGCGGTGTAATGATCCCAATCGCTTTCACTAAGTGCCTGACGAAAATCCTTCTCTTTCAGAATTAAGCCCTGAAACAGGAATTCAGCCAGGTCTATCTCTACAATTTCTTCATTTGGGTAATACTCACTCAGATCGAACGTGAGGATTCCGCTGCTTGCTACTCTGTTGATTATTTCGTTCGCCATTTGTCGTCTTAATTTTGATCCTGCCAGAAACAAGAAATGCTGTGACCGGCACAGCATTTCAAGATATATACTGCCGGAAATAAATGCCGGCTTCTTATTGACTTAATAGAATTTATAGCGGTAATCTTTTATGTCCGCTTTATCCTCCAATGCCTCCATTATCTGGAATTGGGAGCGCCCTTCGCGATCAGAGAGGATGGCTGTTTTTGGCTGTTGCAGATCTTCGGGAACCTGCTCGTTCTGGAATTCCCTTACGACCACCTGAAATACAGCATTTTGTCCTTTTATAGGATACGATAGCAAACCGGGGCTGAGGCCAAAAACTGCTCCAATCACCTTGGGTTCATCTCCAATTTGCGGTAAGGCCCTTGCTGAAAATTGTACCTGATTAGCTTGTTTTACCTGCGTGTTCAATCTTTCAGCGACATCCTCCAGGGTGCTGGCCCCTTCGTTCGCTTCTTTAATCCGGGCAGCAAGCATTTCCCTTTTCTTTTCGGCACGTGCTTCCAGTTCAACCTCTTCTCTTACATCATCCAGCTCGGCCGTACCTTCTTCCGTCACTGCGCTAATCTTAGCCACTACCAACCTGTCATTCAAATCAATAACATCTGAAACATCGCCTTCTTCGCCTTCGTAAGCCCACTTTATTAAGGGTCTCGGATTTTGAATGCCTACAAGTGTTGCATCCTGCGGACCCACGTTCTCTAATGTTCTTTTATTTAAATTGCTTGCAGCCGCAGCCTCTGAAAAATCATTTTTCTGCTCTACACTTGCCCGGAATGTATTGGCTTTTCGGAATACCTTATCCTTTGTTCCTCCGCTGTAAGTAATAGGTCGCTCTACAACGGCAAGGCGAAACATCGTTTCTTCAGGATCTTCTGTGATATGGATAATGTGCGCCCCGAAACTTGTTTTTGCAACTATCATGTCCCCTTTACTGCCTTCCATCACCGCATCATTGAATGGTTTTACCATAGAATTTTCGGCAAACCAACCTAAGTCTCCGCCCTTTGCAGCATTGCTCTGATCATCACTATGTTGACGGGCCATTTCGGCAAAATCGGCTCCTTCCCGGATTTGTTTCAGAATATCTCTTGCTTCCTGCATGGCCCGTGCTGTATCCTCATCTGCATTACCTTCAGGCTGAATCAGGATATGACTTGCTTTATAAAGGCTGGCTGTATCTTCTTTTTCAGCTAATACTTTAACCAGGATCAGGTTTCCTCCTTCGTAATAAGGACCGATAACATCTCCGCTATCCGCATCCAAAACGTCTTGAACATAAAGTTCATTGATGGCATTCAGCTTTTTGTACCCGGTATCAAATGGGAGATCAGTATTTCTCACTACAAACATCGAATCCTTGGAAGTTCTTTTAAACAGTCGTTTACGGTTTTCAATATCGTTTACTGCGCTGACCGAATCTTCCGGGGTTGGACGCAGATCGAAGGCTACATATTCAAGAGTTCGCTTCTTTTCCTGCTCATACCTTTTTTTATGTTTTTCAAAATATGCACGCAGTTCCTCATCACTTAGTTCTACGGCCGTATCAGCAATCGAACTCAGTGGCAGGGAGATATAATCAAAAGAAGCTGTTTTAGCTTCACTGATACCCCGGTGCTGTGCCTCTATATCAGTCACAAACTGACTGCGTTTGATCAACTCAAAGTACTTTCTGCGCTTCCGGTCATCCACCAGAAAATCCTCGTATTTGTACCAGTTATTCCTTACCTCGGGTTCAAATGTGCTCAGGTTCTGTATAAAGTAAATAAGTCGGTCCCGTTCAAATTGATTTGTTTCGGGATTTGTAAAACTCTGGATAATATCCTGGGAGGGTTGCTGAATGGTGATATATTCTAATTCATCGGTAGAAATATCAAGGCCAATACGGCTGTATTCCTTGCCAATCGTATTTTCCTGAACAAGCTGTTGCCATGTCTGGTCTCTTACCTGAGCTTCTTCTTCGGGCGTGAGAGAAGTGCGCTGCACCCTTTGCTTAAATCCTTCGAGATTTTCATTGTATTTATTCGCGAAAAGGTTGTAGTCAATTTCCTCATCTCCTATTACCCCGATGCTTCTGTCGGAGGTATCCTGAAAGAGAAGTGGATTATTCTGTAGCGCATCTCCCACAATAAATGCAAAGAGTGCTACCATGATAATGATTATTACTAAACCGAAATTTTTTCGGATTGTGCTAATTGCAGCCATTTATTTTAACTCTGAAATTTTTGAGGAAATTATTTGATCTCTATTGATTGCTTGCCCAGAAGATACCCTTCCGTGTAAAGCTCAATGGTATAGGTGCCTTCAGTAAACGCATTGCCTTTGTCGAAATAAATGCAATAGTTCTGTGGCTTATTGTTGTAGTAAATTTCTTTTTTGGTGGAGTATAATGCCTGATCTCCGTCAAGCTCAAAGGTGCCGGAACCGAGCGACTCTGCATGGATAGTGCTTCCCTCAGAATCAATTACTTTCATAAATACATCCCGGTACCCTTCTTCAGCTACTAAGTTCTCGCCTATACTAAAACAGGTTTTAATCTGGTCAATATGCTTAGCTCTGTAGGTTTCCTTTTCTTTTCCGCTGCCCTTTAGTCTTATTCCTGCGATATCCAGCGCCTCCACCTGAAGCATTGAACCCAACGACAACTTATTCTCCAGGCGCACATTCACATCCTTGATTTTATCTGATTCCAACTTTACTGTCTTCACAGTTTCCTTGAGACCTGTGTTTTCTTCTGTAAGCATGGTGTTCGCTTTGGAAAGAGAATCAATTTGCCCTGTATATTTCTTGATGTAATATCTCAACACCTCAATATCTTTTTGGGCTTTCTGGTAATTACTGAGGGTGATTTGTTTTTCACGAAGAACTTGCCGGATCTCCTCTGCCTGCCGCTCAATTTCAGCGGTTTTTACAGCAACCATCGAATCCAGTTCTGCGTTTTGGCCCCGGTATTCCAGGAGTTGATCTTCAAGATCCGCAAGTTGATTTTCCAGGTCTACCCTCAGCTCCTGCGACTCTACTAGTGCTTCAGCCGTTTCTTGCCGTTCCTGGCTGCTTCTGTATAGCATAAAACCAATGACGCCATTGATCGCAATAAGCAATACGATCAGGCCAATTAAAATGGAGCGGTTTCTCTTTTCCTTCCTTTGCTGTTCCGGGTATTTTCCCTCTTCTTTTTCCATATAATGTTACTGCTGCTGGGAACTTTAATGTGCGAAATTAATGAATTTAGCTCTCAACTACTATAATGCCACTCCTGCCTCGTATGAGACACTTTATATATATTAATATCTTTCGAGTGATGAGAAGAAAAATGACGCCTCACCTGTAGCATTTTCATCTGAATCAGATCCATGTACTGCATTGGATTCAATAGACTTTGCATATTTTTTACGAATCGTTCCTACTTCAGCCCGTGCCGGATCAGTGGCGCCAATGAGTTTCCGGAAATCTTCAACCGCATTTTCTTTTTTCAGGATTGCGGCCACAATGGGAGCTGAAGACATGTATTTCACCAGGCTCTGGTAAAAGGGCCTTTCTTTATGGACTTCATAAAACTCGCCTGCCCTGACTGCGCTGAGAGAAGTCAGTTTCATCGCAATAATTTGAAATCCGGCCTTACTGAGCATCTCTAAAATTCCGCCTGTATTGCCGTCCTTCACTGCATCAGGTTTTATCATCGTGAGGGTGATGTTGCTCATAATTTCTGCTGTTTTTTTGAGTGCAAAGGTATATCTTAAACCAGGGAAAATCTTTTCAATTTCCGCTCTATAATCATTGGAATATTTTAGATAAGCCCATTGTTTTATCGGGGCTTTCCGTGGCAATCCTGGCTTAGTTCCATTTTACTCTTCCTGTTCTGTTGTTGCTTAGTTTTGCTCTTGTCATTTTATGTGGTGCAGTAAATTCATTGATATCCCGCCAGCAGCTTCATTACAAGCTGATATTAAACCCGGAAAAATATTTTTACTCCCTTAGATAACACACCTGACCAACGTCAGAAACCCACAAAATAAACATTTGGAAAAGCATAAAAATATAAGGCGGATTACCGGTTATATCCTTGCGGTACTCTATGCGGTGGGTTTTGCCGGATTGCAAGTTCCATTTTTGCAGCCTTTGTTCCTGAAACTGGTGCCAGTCATCCTTATCATCTCACTGCTGGCCATATTGTTTTTCCAGGTTTGGACGCCAAACTTCATCACCTTTCTCATTACCGTATACGTGGCCGGGTTTGGCATTGAGGTTTTGGGGGTGAACACCGGTTGGATTTTTGGCAATTACATTTATGGCGAAAACCTCGGCTTGCAATTTCTCAATGTGCCGCTGATCTTAGGCGTGAACTGGATATTAATGACTTATGGTGCCGGGGTCCTCAGCAACAGGATTCCGGTGCATTGGTTGGTAAAATGCCTCACTGGCGCCATTATGATGACCGGAACAGATGCGCTGATGGAGCCGGTTGCAATGAAGTACGATTTCTGGTACTGGGAAAATCAGTTGATCCCGGTGCAGAATTTTGTTGCCTGGTTTATTATATCCTTCATCTTCATGGTTTTATTTTTCAAACTCCGCTTTCATAAACATAATAGAATTGCAGCCTGGCTGTTTATTCTTCTATTTCTCTTTTTCCTGGCTTTTAATCTTAAATATCTTTTCTCCTAAAATGAAATGTTGGTCATCTATTGTTTTCTGCATTTTTTTTATTTCAGCTTGCGGAACGCTGCGCAAGCCCGCAGCAGAGCCGGAAGAACAATTCATACTGCACCAAAAAAGGGTGGTATCTTATAATGTTGAAAATCTCTTTGATACCCTGAATGCACCCAGGAAATCGGATGGCGCTTTTACACCGGGCAGTGACCATAACTGGAATACAAAGCGCTACCAAGCGAAGCTGGAGAAGTTGGCTGATGTGATTTCCTGGTCTGGGGAGGAAGTTCCGATATTGCTGATCGGGCTTGCGGAAGTGGAAAACCAGGAAGTGGTTGAGGACTTGTTGAAAACCGGAAGCCTCGCTACCCGGCCTTTTGCTCTGATCCATGAGGAATCTCCTGATAACCGCGGTATTGACGTGGCTCTGGCCTATGACAGTACGCTGTTCCGTAGCCTTGCACATCAGGCGATAGAGGTAAGGTTTCCTTTTGACCCGGATAAAAATACACGGGATATACTTTATGTAAAAGGCATTGTAAACGAACTCGATACGCTACACATTTTTGTGAACCACTGGCCAAGCCGGTGGGGTGGAGAAGAAGCAAGCCGGCCAAGAAGGATAAGAGCAGCAGAAGTTCTTCGACTGAAACTGGATTCGCTGTTCGCTATTAATGCAGAAACACAGATTATCATTATGGGAGATTTTAATGATGAGCCCACTGACCACAGTCTGTATGCAACTTTAAAAGCAACCGGGCAGGATGAATGGCTGTCAGCGGCCTCTCTTTATAACTTCATGTATCCTCTGCAGCAACAGGGCCTGGGAAGCTATAACTACCGGGGAAACTGGAATATGCTGGATCAGATTATTGTTTCAGGAATATTGAAAAGCAACAGCGACAGCACCGCTATCCGGGCAACGAAGGCCGGAGTCTTCAGCAGAAAGGAAATGATGTATGGCAGCGATTCAACGAACCTGCGGCCCAACCGTACTTATGGAGGATCAAAATACTTCGGAGGCTACAGTGACCATTTGCCGGTTTATCTGGATATTGAGATCAGGCAGCGAAGAGATGCAGAATGAATTATTGATACTTCTTCAGAGAAATAATCTTTACCGGCAGAGGCAAAGGTTCAGAAGGAAACAGAGCGGCCATTGCAGAGGCTTCGCTCAACGTCCAATGCCCGGTAAGACTAAGGCTGGTGTTTCCTGAAGACTGTTTGATCACTGGATAGCTGATCACCTTTCCGTCAAGTAACACACCAATATTTTTCCCTGAGTTTCTTTGGGCCAGTTCATCCATTTTACGCTGGCCTTCAGGTGTAAATTCAATTTGCAGTTCAACCGGTTTTCGCTTCCGTTGCTTTACCGCCACCTCTTTTACGTGCATTCCTGTAAGATTAAAGGCAGCGTTGCTATCAGGATATTTCTTAACGGCAAATACCTCGAAAGCCGCATCTCCTGAGTTCACGGGCCGGGATCCCAGTGCCAGATGTACATTCTCCGGCAACAGAAATTGCACCTCTTCGCTTTTTGAAAAATGATAAAAATCAGCGGTATCCGGAATATTTACATAGCCCGTAACCGGTCCTGTCTTTAGCTTTATCGCACCCGCGTCATCAGTTGATGTGCATGGGCGAAGGTATTGTAAAACCGGGCGGAGATGCAGTGCTTCTCCGGCATGAGAAGCCGCACCGCCATGCGAAGTGGCTGCAGCAGCGGGAGCCGAAGCAGAAGCCTCCGCAAGCAATTCCCCAGGAACCGGTTTCATTTTTTCATTTACCTGTTCCAGCACCGGAAAAAATTCCAGATTGTCATAAACTTCATGTATACCAGTCTCTCCCCGGCTTTGCAGGAGCATTACCATATCCGGCATTCCCCTCAATTGCATGATGTCAACCTCAATGGTTTGACCAGCCTTCCTGATCGTAAATTCACCACCCTCTAAAGCGGAGGAGATCCGCTTCGCCAGGATTTTTTCCAGCTCGTTCACCTGCTCAGGTGTTGCACCTTCAGCTTCCATGATATAAGTGATTTTCCCGCCACTTGCTTTTTCTGAGTGATTACATGAAGCTGCCAAAAGCAACAGCAATAATGAGATTGAAATGAAGGAGGGGAAAAGCAAGGATTTCATATGACAGAATAATAATTAGTAAGTAAATACACTGATTGGTTGTTGGTTTTATATTGAATAAGAAACAAGGCTCAACTTCGTGTAAAATGGGTTTGTAATATAACCATTTTTATGGCAACGATGTTGGGTATTTTTGCTGATTTCAGGATAAGTGTTAGTACTTAGTTTGATGTAGGTTGTCGCCTCCTGCAGTGGTTTTTTTTTAACAAGCCAATTAATCTTACCGGATTTATTCATATTTTCCTGCGATCAGGAGGGTATAATGATTTGCAACAATTAATCTTTGCATCGCTATGGGCGTAATAGGATTGGTACTAAAGAACGGACTGGGGCTAACTCGCTACCTCCCTGCGCAAAAAGGCGATACCGGATTGCTGCAGGTTCGGGAATTACAACGGTTGCTGCAAAAAGCTGCCAACACCGAATTCGGGAAAGAATACCGTTTCAATGAAATTTTAAAGCAGGCCGATATTGTTGCGGCTTTCCGGCAGAGAGTGCCGGTGCATTCTTATGAGGATATGTCGAGATGGTGGCAACTTTGTCTGCAGGGCGAAAGCTCTGTAACCTGGCCTGGAAAGGTTGCTCATTTCGCCCTCAGTTCAGGAACTTCTGAGGGCGCTTCCAAATATATTCCCGTAACGCGGAGTATGCTCGCAGCTATTCAGCGTGCAAGCATCCGCCAAATGCTCTCACTAGCGAAATGCGATTTGCCACGCAGTTTCTTCGAGAAAGATATAATGATGCTGGGAGGCAGCACCAGCCTCGACTACAATGGAATTCATTATGCCGGTGATCTTTCTGGAATTACCACTGGGAACCTGCCCATCTGGTTTCAACCGTTTTATAAACCCGGCAAACGTATTTCGGCCAACAGGAACTGGCAGGAAAAGCTGGATGCGATTACAGAGCAGGCTCACAAATGGGATGTGGCTGCCGTAGTTGGCGTTCCTTCCTGGATACAGCTTTTGATGGAAAGAATTATCAGCCATTACAAGGTGGAGACTATCCATGACGTATGGCCTAACCTGATGGTATTTACCCATGGTGGCGTTTCCTTCGATCCATATAAAAGGAGCTTTGAAAAGCTGTTGGGAAAGCCTCTGATTTATCTGGAGACTTACCTGGCTTCAGAGGGATTTATCGCATATCAGGCTGAACCCGGTGCAGGAGGAATGAGAATGCTTTTACGCAATAGAATATTCTATGAATTCATTCCTTTCAACAACAATAATTTTGACAGCACCGGTAATCTGGAGAAAAACCCTGAGGCCCTTACCTGGGCCGATGCGGAGGAAGGGAAGGATTATGCCCTCATAATGTCAACCTGCGCAGGGGCCTGGCGCTATCTCATTGGCGATGTAATTCGTATTATTTCAAAGGAAAAGCAGGAAATCAGGATTATTGGCCGTACCAAACAATTCCTTAGCCTGGCCGGTGAGCACCTTTCAGTAGAAAACATGAACAAAGGAATTGAACTTACCGCTGCGCAAATGAATATTCACGTAACGGAATTTACAGTGGCCGGTGTGCCGGAAAATTCCGGATTTGCTCATCACTGGTTTATCGGAACAAATGATAAAGATACAGACCCACATAAACTTACAGAACACCTGGACAGTACCTTAGCTACTCTGAATGATGATTATCGCGTTGTTCGCCAAAATACACTCAAAAGAATCACAGTTACCATAGTTTCTCCGGACCGGTTCCGCCAGTGGCTGAAGAAGAACGGAAAGGAAGGCGCGCAAATTAAATTTCCCAGGGTGCTGAAAGAGGCACAATTCAGGGACTGGAGAGAATTTTTATCGGAATCCGCAGATTCTGCAGGCGCGGCCGGGGCCAGCCTTTAATTTCTTTTAAAGTTCTCATAATGCGTAATTCTATTTTCTTTTTGATCTTAATCCTGAGCTTAGGTTTTATTGCTTCGTGCGATGAGTCCCCTACGCCCAGGCGATACACCTACTTCAGGATCCCATTCCCGGAGAAACAGTACCAGAAATTTGACAGCACCTGTCCTTTTACCTTTCGCCACCCGGTTTATACCAGCATACAGGCAGATCAGGACCGGGATGCACAACCCTGTTATATGAATCTCGTTTTCCCTGATTTTAATGCTAAGATCCATATCAGTTATAAAAAGATTACTGACAATGAATCCTTATATGAGCTGACAGAAGATGCCTTCAGATTTGTGGTGAAGCACAACGTAATAGCGGAGGGATATGAACCGGAGTTGATCACACTAACTGACCATGATGTGTATGGATTGCTCTACAAAATACAGGGCGATGTGGCCTCCTCAATCCAGTTCTTTGTGACGGATAGTACTGACCATTATTTACGCGGAGCGCTCTATTTTAATGCGGCTCCAAACCGTGATTCGCTGCAGCCTGTAATTGATTTTATTCGCGCGGATATTGATACTATGTTGCAGTCGTTGAAATGGAAACAAGCTGAACTGCCTGGGGAAAGTGGAATGGGATTAGGGACAACTCAGGCGCAGGAATAAGCGCTGTGGCGTTTGTGCCTTTTTTCAGCAGATAGTAAAGTGCCCGTCATTTCCGGTATTATCCGGAATACCTCCTTTGCCGGGGCCTTGAAATAGTTTATCGAAATATCCCAAAATGTCGCACACTTGCATTGCAAAAATTGTTTATGTTTGAACATCATTGCCAATTATGAAAACAACAATTTTATACCTCATGCTGCTGGCTTTCTGCCAAACCGCAGGCGCTCAAAGCCATACCTGCTACAGCAAGGAAGTGGATTATAAATCTGCACAGCATCTCTTCAATCTCCAGGAGAAATATGACGTATCGGCCTCCAAGGCGCAGTATATTACTCCTCAGCAACCTTACGAAGGGCATATTATCCTGGAGCCTGGCGATGAGGCCGTAGTTTGTCTCATCACAGAAAAAGAGGCGGATCAGGTGACGATCACAATTACCAAACCTGACGGACAACCTGTTAAGGACCTGAAAACGGAGCAACCTGAACATAATGCAGGAATCGCCTACTTCACAGCAAAGGTTGCCGGCACTTATATCATCACCTGCACAGTGCAGCGAAATTCCGGTTTTGATAGCTGCGCTGCCGTGCTTTCTGGTAAGGCACGCCAGTAATTTCCGCACATTTATTCTGCTTTGCTGTATATCCCTTTACAGCAATTCCATTTTATATGCGACTTAATTTTAAAAAGTATGGCCAGGACGGCCCGGTGCTCATTATCCTTCATGGGCTCTTTGGCAGCCTGGACAACTGGCACACGCTGGCCGGCAGATTTGCCGAAGACTTTTGCGTATTTACAGTAGACCAGCGTAATCACGGAAAATCACCCCACTCCGATCATCATAATTACAGGTTGATGGCAAAGGACTTAGCAGAATTCATGGAGCAGCATGAGCTGAAAACCGCTGCAGTCCTGGGACATTCGATGGGCGGCAAAACGGCTATGCAGTTTGCTATGCAATTTCCTGAAAAGGTTGAGATGCTATTGGTAGCTGATATGGCGCCCAAAGCGTATGATCCGCATCATGACAGCATAATAGAAGCGCTTGAGAATCTGGATCTGGATAAAGTTAATAAACGCAATGAGGCTGATGAGCAGTTGGCGCAATACATCAAAAGCGAGGGTGTGAGGCTTTTCCTGCTGAAAAACCTGGCGCGAAAAGAAAATGGAGGTTATCGCTGGAAAATGAATCTGCCGGTAATTTCTGACCATTATGAAGAGATCAGCGCTGCATTGGAAGCAGGAAAGCCATTTGAGAAACCTGCGCTTTTTATTCGCGGAGAAAATTCCAATTATATTTTAGAGGAAGATCAACCTGACATCCGCAAGATCTTTCCCGCAGCTCTTTTTGCCACAGTAAAGGATGCCGGCCATTGGCTCCACGCTGACCAGCCGGACACATTTTATTCAATTGTGAAAACTTTTATAGAGCAGAAACAGGCCTGAGCCATTACAGCCTGTCAAGCTTCAGCTTCCAGCAACTCTGTGCGCTTCACCTTTTCCGAATGGGTCTTAACCTGCCGCATGGTTCGTATCCTTCCCCTGCGGTTTTCAGGAAGCGTCTTTTTCGCCTTTTTTCGCCTGCCGAGCCATAGCATAAACCCGGTAATGGGCAGACTGGCAGCAAGGAGGCTTGCAAAAAAGGCCATCAGTTTTCCTGGTAATCCTAAAATGGCGCCTGTATGAATGTCGTAGTTCATGCGGTTAAGCTTTTCGGCTATGCTGGCATCGTCAGAATATTTTCCCCGGAGATGATTTACCGGAAGCTCCTCCAGCGTATTTCTGTCAAAATAATAATAGCTAAGCTGATAGTAGGTTTCCATCCCAGGATTGGCCATCACTGTAATTGGATCCGCAGGTCGTTGCGGGACGAAGATGGCCATTGCCATATCGGGCCCGGCTTCCTGCCTCACTTTATACCATGCTTTGTCTATGGGGTCGGAGGTGGCAGAAGCCCTGGTATCTGATGCCGGGCGCGCGTACTCCGGCAACGATTCTCCACCTGAAGCTACCCAATACACGGAGGTCTCCATCCATTTAAAAGCCCAGACCAAGCCCGTGATCACAATAAAAATAGCCACCCATGACATGTAAAAGCCCAGCACATTATGGAGGTCATAGTTCACCCTGCGCCAACGGGCTGTCCATTTTATTGAAAAACGTTGTTTGCGTGCAGCGATGGATTTTGGCCACCACATGATGATTCCGCTGATCATCATGAAGAGAAAAATCAATGACGCATAAGAAATGATGTCAGTTCCAATATCTCCCGGCAATAAAAGAGAAATATGGAGATAAAGAATAATAGTGAAGAAATCCCTGCGCAGGTTTTTTACTTTAATTACATCTCCGGTATACTGATTAATAAAAACGCTGTAATAATGCCCATCTTCTCCATAAAAGAGGGCATACGCTGCGTGGCCGGGATCCTCTACGTACAGCCGTTGTAGTTGCTTATCAGGAAGTTCAGTGCGGGCAATATCCAGAAGTTCAGATGGTGCCAGGCTTACCTCCTGTGGAGTTACAAATCTCCAGGGTTGTGTTAACTCCTGGATCTCGTGCTGAAAAACATAGATGCAGCCGGTAATGGCGACTATGAACACCACCAGCCCAGACGCCAGTCCGAGCCAGAGGTGTAATTTACCAATAATTGATCTGAAGGTATTTTTCCTTTTACCGGCCATGTTATTTCAGATGGGGCTTTTAATTGAGGCTGTAGATACCCTGAACTTCCTGTCCTTTGATCAGGGCGCCCTTTACGGCTGTTGAACTTGCCGGGTCTATTTCATAAATGTGTGCATCAGTGCCGGTAGTAATATTCATGTACACTTTATCATTTTTCAGCAGAACTGGGGTAGAGTACTGGCCACCGTGCAAGGGCACTCCACTGACCTCAGTTACGGTTTGCGCTTCCAGGTTGATGAGCACGAGCTGGCAAATAGGATTAGTTACGGTGAAGGCGCCCCACAATTGGCTGTCATCTGTAACCATTCGCCCGATTGCCATCCCATTACCGATATAATGGAACCATGAAAGCTTTTTGCCTCCGGCAGCGCTTTCAATATCCAGGAAGTAACCCGCGTCAAATTCGTTCTCGCCATTTCTGATGCGAAGAATTCCGGATTTTTTGGGCGTACTGGTAAAACCACAAGCCAACGAAGCAGCCGAATAACCATACAGATCACCGTTTTCGGTTTTGATCATTCCTGATGCGTTTCCATAAATACCGATGGGCCCCATGCGGGTATCTTTTATGTAGCGTTTCAGTTCCAGATCAGGATAGGAATATACTGCGACATAAGCCGTATCAGCCGAGGGCGTAGTAAAATCTCCGCGGGCATGGAGCAGGTAAAACGGAACAAATACTTCGTTGCCGCGCTGCACAATCGCTGTAGGCCATGCCACCAGGGAATCTTCCCTGTTTTCATAAATAGAGGTCGGTACCTTAGAGATGATAGAAACTCCGTTGGCATCTATCCTGTGGAAAACCCGGTCTATAAAAGCACCGCGCGGAACTTCCATCGCCAACAATACATCATCATCCATCTCGCCTGCCACATCAAGTGTGGTCTGGAAAACGAAACGGCCCTTTTCCACAAGTTGGCCGCTGTCATCAATGTGGTAGCCGATGCAGTTATTGTCATCACCATAACCAATGCTGAAAACGGTATTATGGGCACTGGTAAAATAGCGCCAGCCGGTTTGCTCTATTCCTTGTCCCTCTGCTGTCAATTCACCGCTCATGATATTATCGGCAGCAAGAAGATAGTCAGTAGATTCAGCGGAGGTGCCTTGTGCCCGCAAAGCGATTACGTGTTCAGGGGCATTTTCAGGCTGATCTACAGGCTCGTCTTTTTTGCAACCGGAAATCACGGCAGCACCAATAAGAAGGACTATTAATGACTTCATTTTTAATACGTTCATTGTTATTTAATTTATTAATTTTTAGATAAAAGTTGAGGTTTTGATTCAATGAAACAGCGGAGTTTCAAGTAGAAACTTCTCCCGGGCTTTTGGAGCCGGAAATGGTCGTATGCAATATTATCAGCGATGTTGTTGCTGCCCAACGTCACATTGTACCGTCCATCGCGGGCAGAGTAGGTGGCTGATAAGTTTTGCAGGAATTGATGTGGAATAATGTGCTTGTTGGAAGGATCTCCGAGGCTCGGCCATTTCAGAAAATATTCCTCCACGTACCGGGCGCTCCAGTTCAGGGCTATCCTGTCATTTTCAAAAAAGACATTGCGCTGCTGAATCCCGGCCATTACGTTTCCAAAAAACCAGGGGATATTGGGAATACGATCCAGGTAAACATAGCTCCGGGTCTGTCCGTCAAATTCGGTGGTATTGATTATATCCTGATATGTAGCATTCATTCCCAGGATCAGGAAACGGTTCCAGGTATAATGAAACCCGGCCTCAATTCCACTGCTGCGGGCTTTGGCCAGGTTTACGTATTGGCTCGTAATGCCCGTTGCTTCTATACGGATCAGGTTTTTGGCATTTCGGTAAAAACCGTTTACCTCTGCTTCTATTTCATTTTTACCAGTGGCCTTTCTGAGGAGCAATCCCAGATTGGCATTATGGCTTTCTTCCGGTTCCAGCATCGGATTGTTCTGCAACAGCAGGCCATTCCCGAAGAGTTCATGCCCTTCAGGGAGCCGGTAAGTTTTTTCGTAAGATGTTTTTAGCTGTAAAAAATCTGTAAAGTAAAATGTGGAGGCAAGTCCAAATCCCGGTTTCCGAAAGCGGGAAATTTCGGCAGTCACTTCATCCTGATAGGATACGTTTATGACTTTAGAATCAAATACATAATATTTTGAAAAGAGGCTTGTTGACCATCTTTTTTGCAGCATTTCGAGTGTATGGCCTAGCGCCAGCACGCGTTTATTCAGATGATTTGGATTGGCAAAAGGAATGGGCGAAGTAGCCAGCGGATCCTCGCCAGTTCTTTCAAGATAGCTTTGCGTATAGTTGAAATCGGTACGGCTCCTACCTTTCTGGTACGAGGCGTTACCCACGGCCTGCACACTATGGTCGTTAAAAGTAAAAAGTGACTTCTGCCAGCTTGCCTCTCCTATGCGATGATTATTCCTGGTTATATAATTTCCAAACCAGTCATATTGCCGGGAACTGGTATCGATCACCCATGATTTTCTCTTTCCATAGGACAGATACGCATTTACACTTAAGCCTTTTTTCAGGAGATCCTTTTTGCTGTACTGAAGCGAAGGCATGATAAACTGATCACGCGTATGGACATCTCCGAAAACGCGGTCCATGCTTGTGCCATGCTGTAACTCATTCATATTTCCCGATGCCAGGACGCCCGCCAGCAACCGGTCGGCAACCTTCGTATTCATCAGGCCGGCTTCCACCTGTACCATCTGGGATTGATACGCATCATGAAAGCGCCTGAGCCTGACCGGTTCGCCATAGCTTCCTGTGGCAGGATCAGCCACTTGCACATCCACCTCATAATCATTATCAGAATAATTCAGGAAGGCCCGAGTACGAATTGCCAATCCTGTAGAGTCGTTTACCCACTGCCCGCTAAATGCCGTCCGGTGGGTATTGAAAGATCCGAATGAATAGGAGAGGTCTGCGAAATCCTGGCGTGTTTGCTTAGTAATAATATTGATGGCGCCTCCCAGTGCATCGGCACCCAGCGATACCGGCACCACACCTTTGTACACTTCCACTCGTTCCACCAGGTTCACCGGCAGGTTGTTCAATGACATGGAGGAACCGAAGTTTTCCATTGGAATGCCATCAATAAAAAACTTGACCTGTTTCCCTGAAAGCCCGTTGAGGGAGAAGTTAAAATCTGAACCCAGCCCGCCTTCTTCACGGATATTTACGCCTGAAGAAGCATTCAGAAGCTGGTTAACGTCAGCATTGAGGTTCTGTACTGCGGCAACTTCCAGGGCATTCACAGAAAATGCCTGCTGTTTAATATCGGCTCTCACAGAATTCTCACGAATTGTTGCAGCCTTGAGCAGCAGCATGTCAGTTCGTAGTTCTGCATTTAGCCGTAATTGCTCACCAATATGGAGTTCTACTTCTTGCTCTAAAGCTTCATAACCGATCCCGGAGAAAATCAGGGTCGCAGTTCCTGCCGGAAGTCCGGAAAGTTGATAATTGCCGTTCACGTCCGTTGCCGTGCCGGTAGAAGTTCCTTTCAGCACTATATTGATCCCCACCGCTGCTTCGCCCTCTTGCCCCGTGACCGTACCTGCCACTGAAGCAGTTGATTGTGCTCCCGATTTGCCGGCAGCAAGTACCAGAATCAGGCAGTGTAGAATGAATAAAACAAGGAGTTTCAAGGCGGCTATTTTTATTTAGATCAATTCTAAATAGGAGCGCAAAGAACACAAGCCGCTTCGTCCTGTACAACTAATTCATGCAGATTTTCCAAAAAATGCCTTATGGAGGGGAAGCAATGATATACCCTTAATAAGGTAGCATCCGGATTTTGGTCTTTTTGATAAGGATGAAGATATTTTAATTTAAGACTAAAAAATATAAATATTATTTACATAATAATAAACATTATTTATATTTGTGGCCCAACTTGTAAATTTTGATGGCCGAAAGCGAAAAAAGATTTCCTCACCGCTGCCCGAGCTGCAGCCATCAGTTAAGTGTAAAGCGTCTGATATGCACGGAATGCGGAACGGAGGTGGAGGGCCTTTTTTCGTTACCTCCGATGGCCAATTTGTCGCAGGAGGAGCAGGAGTTTATCCTCCGGTTTGTAAAGGCAAGCGGCAGCCTGAAAGAAATGGCGAAAATCATGAAGCGAAGCTATCCCCTTGTACGAAACTACCTGGATGGGATCATCATCCGGCTGAACGAAATGGACCAAATCAAAAAGGACCCAAAACCATGAAGAAACTGCTGTTTCATCCCTTTGAGATTATTGCCGGGCGCACTGCCTTGATCGCTGGTTTGCTCGCCATCCTCCTAACCGGGGCACTATGCATTCCCGGCAATTTGCACCTGGATGGCGTGGTGGATGTTCACTATGGTGCTGCTGCACCTGCGTGGTTCTTTATCGTGCAGGGTTTTATCAACTGGCTGTCTCTTGCAGTGCTTCTGCTGGTTGCCGGGAAGATCGTTTCCCGAACGGCTTTTCGCGCCATTGACGTTTTTGGTACCACAGCTTTTGCACGCTGGCCCTTCCTGATCATTGCTCTTACAGCACTGGCTGTACCGGCAGCAGAGGTGCAGCAATATGTTGAACACACATTCATGGATCAGGGACCGGAACCCGGCATCAGTGCAGGTCATCTGGTGCTGTTTGCGGTTCATCTACTCCTCACCATCGTGCTGGTGGTATGGGCAATGGTGCTGAGCTACCGGGGCTATGCTGTTTCCTGCAATGTATGCGGAACGCGGGGCATTATTTCTTTCCTCATTGCGCTTTTTCTGGCAGAGGTGCTTTCTAAATTTCTATTTTATTTATTGAAAAATCAATTTTTAATGCCATGAATAAGATCTTACTCACCATTGTATTGTGCTTTGCAATTCAATATTTAATTGCACAGGAACAGGAGGTAACATTTAAAACGGATACGCTGACGCTCAATGGAACTCTGGCCGTTCCTGCGGGCAACGGCCCTTTCCCGGCAATTGTACTGGTACATGGCTCAGGCCCCAATTCACGGGATGAATCCATAGCGCTGACGGATGCAAATTCTGCCTGCCTTTTCCCGGGACTTTATGGCGATACGGTAAAAACATTTGCCGATCTTTCTGCGGCTTTTGTAGCGGAAGGCTACATCGTGCTGCGGTATGACAAACGAACACTGACACATGCTGCGTCTCTCAATCTCAAAGACATCACGATAAATGATTTTATCCGGGATGTACATAGTGCCCTGGATTTTCTGAGGTCGCATCCGATGGCAGACAATCAGCGGTTGATCCTGATGGGGCACAGCCAAGGCGGGAACATGATCAATATTGTGGCAAATGAGCGGGATGATGTGGCGGCCCTCGTAGGTTTAGCGGCACCCTCAATGGCGATTGACAGTGCGGTAGCCGGGCAGATCCGGCATATTTATACAGCTTGTGGAGACTCGAATTTTGGCAAAGCGCAGGCAGCTCAGCTCCTTGCGATTTTCACGCAGTTGCGCAATGGTACCTGGAATATGAATACACCCATCATGGGTGCCTATCCTGCTTTCTGGCTGGACTGGATCCACAAATCCGATTCATCAGTAGCGTATTACCGGACGGCTGATGTTCCTGCGCTTTTTATCCAGGGCACAGATGATTATAATGTGACGCCTGAAAATGCCTACCGCTTTCAGCAGCAACTGGGCGCATCAGCAGACGTTTATATTTTGCCTGGGATTAATCATTTCTTAACTGATTCCACCCACCCTGAAGTTGCAAAAGAGGTATCGGATACTATTCTCTACTGGCTTCGGAATTCGCCTCTGTCAACTATCGAAAAGAAGAGGGTAAGGTTGCAGGTATTGTATGACACCGTGGAAGGGAAGATCATTTTGCGCATCCCTGAAGGAAAAGATGTTCAGCATTTATCAGTGGAAACATTGAATGGCAAATCGGTAAACGCGGAATTTCAAAAAACGGATGGCGGGTATATTCTTTCTCCACAGGCATTGAAGAAGGGACTCTATGTAGTCCGGGGAAATATTGACGGGCAACCCTTTGCGCAGAAAATGTTAGTGCAGTAGTTATTCCTCCAGCAGCCTTATTAGGTATTTTTCCTCCGGCACGCTGAATTCCTGCCGCTTTGCTTTGCCAAGCTTTTGGCGGGTCCAGCCTGTGGTTACCGGCTGCAGCAGAAACGCTTCATTTCCAGCTATAGCGTTTACGGGCATGGCAAAATCTTCTGCACCGGCTTCCCAGCGGTAGCGGATCCGAAGTTTCCCCCATCTGCGCTGAAGTTTATAAACCAACACCGGCAGATGATCCTGTCGCAGATACTGATCAAAGAAAGCAGAAAAATCCTTTCCCGTTTTTTCATTAACAAAATCCACCCATATACGAGTAGTCACCGTTTGGTGCCGGAGCCGGGTAGCCCACTCATATAACAGCCGGTGCCATAGCGAGTCATCGTCCAGCACATTGCGAAGCGTATGCAATATCCAGGTGCCTTTATAGTATATGTCAGTACCTTTTTGCCAACGGTGGAAGTTCACATCCAACGGCCCTATGAGGGGTTCCTGGCTGGCAATGTAGCCACGTTGCATCATCAGATAATCTTCTGCGCGCTGCATTCCCTGGGTGCATTCCAGGTAAATGGCCTCCGTATAAGTGGTAAAGCCTTCGTGAAGCCACATTTCCGCATGGTCTGCTACAGTAAGGCTGTTGCCAAACCATTCGTGCCCGCTTTCATGGATTATTATAAAGTCAAATCCGAAGCGGTTATTCACATAATTATTTCCGTATGCTATCGCTCCCTGATGTTCCATACCCCAATAAGGTGTTTCTACCAGCGCATAGCCATCTTTTGGAAAAGGATAAGGCCCAAACCATTTTTCAAAACAGTCCATCATCGGTTTCACCTGTTGAAAATGTTGTTTGGCCTTTTCAAGATTGTCGGGCAGCACGTAATAATCCAGTTGAAGGGATTCATCCCCGGAGATCATCGAATCGGAAAAATGGTCGTACATCGCGATATTTACCGAAACATTATAATTATTAATAGGATAATGAACGAACCAGGTAAATCGTATATATCCATCGTTCAGGTTTTCCGCTTTGCGGAGGGTTCCGTTACTCACGCACATCAAGGCTTCAGGCACCTCGAAGTGCATCCTCATGCTGTCAGGCTCTTCAGAAAGATGATCCTTATTGGGCCACCAGGCGCTGGCACCCATTCCCTCGCAGGCCACGCCCACCCACGGATTACCGGCTGAATCTCTGCTCCATACGAACCCACCGTCCCAGGGAGGATTGTTAGCTACAACTGGCGCCCCCTGATAATATACTGTGAATTGATCGCGGGTTCCGGCAATTTGCCTTTTCGGAAAAGTGACAAAAGTTGCATTGCTGTCCCGCACGTATCGTAGTTGCTCTCCCCGGAACAGGATGCTGTCAATACTAAGATTTGAAAACAGATCTACCTGGAGCGTAGTGAAATCTTCTTCTACCTCAAAATGAATGGTGTTGCTTCCTGAGATATATTGGCGTTCGGGATCAATCCGGAGGGAGAGGTCATAGAACCGGACATCATAGCATGATCGAAAAGCAGTTAGCTTACCCCGCAACGTATCATGCCGGGTAAATTCTGTTGCAGGCAATGGTGTTTCCTGTGCCTGCAATTGGTGTGAAGTTGCAGATATTATAGGAACGAAAAGCAAGATGCGCAACCATATAGGGTGTAAATGCAAAGCCAGCATATTTGATGTTACCCGCAAAAGTCGGTAAACCGGTTATTTTGTTAACGCAAAGGATGGAATTGGCGGAATTCACACCTCTGGAAATTTGAGTTTTCATTTTAGTAACATGTATATTAAAAAGTTAAAATTTTGTAATAGAAAAATACATATTATACATTTAATCAGAGCATAAGCAGGAGATCTATAAACCCCAGGGTTATTTCAATTTATATCGTTTGTATTATAATAATGTTATAGAACTTTGGACGGGATAATTACTGCTATGAACCGTTATATACGAATTGCAATTGTTGCTGGCCTGGCGCTGTGGGCATTCTATGATCTCATGAATGAGCAATGGCTGATTGGTGGCCTGTTGGTGTTCGTATCACTTCTGCTGGCGCTGGGGTTTCTTCATTTCAGCAATGTGTGGAGCGCCTTCCGCAAGTTCCGGAGGGGAGACATTGAAAGTGCCAACAAGATTTTACTGGAAATAAAAGAACCCGAGAAGCTCAAAGGTGCTAACCGGGCCTATTTTCATTTTATGCGGGGGTTTTATGAGTTGCATAATGATCATCCAAAGCCGGCCATTCTTCAGCTTCAGCAGGCACTTGAAGCCGGTATTAAAACGGAACATGACCGTGCTATTGCACATTTTGGATTGGCAGGCGCCAACTTCGATCTGGGAAGGATCAGTGAATCACGTATTCAATTGCACAAGGCGCAAGAACTGCCGCATAAGGAAAATCTTCAGCAGAAATTAATTGAGCTGGAGCTGCTCCTTGACCAGCGCGAACACGGAAACCAAAAGAAATAGGCATTACCACAGTTCCCTGGGGTTGGTTGATTATTCCGCTACCTTGAAGTCGCGCCTCCAGACTTCAATCAGGAACATGTATAAATTCCGGTTAATTACCTGTCGGTTCAAAAAAATAAGGTATTCCAAAACTTTTGAGGGATAGATCATCGTCCTGTCATTCCGCACTTAAAGCACCGCCTGTTTAGTTTTTCTACGCTGATATTTTAAATATTAATTACCTGTAAGAAAGGTTTTATTTCATCGCACGGGTTTAAAAAGTAGATTAGAATATTTATAAATTTCAGCATATAGATGCCCTGAATAAAGTTTTTTCTTTAATCTTGTAATGCCTTGATTAAGTTTCTTGCCTTGCCCGGAACAGTTTAAATTCAGGAGTTACCCCTGTTTTTCACTCCGGGAATTGCTGTTTAAACCTGGCAGAACTTTTAACAAGATGAACAAATGATTGTTAGCATAAATCTGTCTTTTTTTGAATGTAAAAATTTCCCGTTACAAAGTTTAAATCTTCAATTAAGATGAATAAAAGAAAAACACCTGAAACACCTGAAAGTGAGAAGTTGGCAGCTAAAGATCTACCGGAAGATGGTGTGCAAAAGCGGGTCGGGCATCAGCCGGCACGTACTAAATTTCTGAACACAGACATGCTCGATAATAAAGAGTACACACTGAACCAGTTAAACAAAGTCCTTTTTGCCCTCGATGCTTTTAAGAAAGGCGATATATCCGTTAGGCTCACCAAAGAGAATGATGACATTTTCGCTGAGATAGCTGAAGCATACAACTCGATGGTGGAGATGATCGGGGGTGTGGGTGGCGAAGTATCGCGTATATCTAAGGTAGCGGGTGTGGAAGGTAACCTCACGGCCCGCGCTTCAGTCGAAAATGCTTCCGGATTCTGGAAGGATATGATCAATAATATCAATGGTCTGGTAGATTCTATTGCGGTGCCGGTACTTGAAGTGGGAAAAGTACTTACCAATATCAGCAAAGGTAATCTTGATAAGAACTTTGAAATTCCGGTAACGGGCGATTTCAGGGTGATGGCGGAAACCATCAACCGCACCATAGATAACCTGAAGATATTTGCCGGTGAGGTTACCCGCGTAGCCCGCGAAGTAGGTACAGAAGGAAAACTGGGCGGCCAGGCGTCAGTACCTAATGTTGCCGGGATATGGAAGGAACTGACAGATAATGTGAATATAATGGCAAGCAACCTTACCAGCCAGGTACGGGATATTGCTAATGTTGCCACCTCCGTTGCGAAGGGTGATCTTACGCAGAAGGTAACGGTGGAGGTGCGGGGAGAAATATTACAGCTCAAGGAGAACATCAATCAGATGGTGGACTCGCTCAACATTTTTGCCGGTGAGGTTACCCGCGTGGCCCGTGAGGTAGGAACCGAAGGTAAACTTGGCAGCCAGGCTAATGTGCCGAATGTAGCGGGGGTTTGGAAAGAACTCACGGACAACGTAAATACGATGGGCAGCAACCTTACCAGCCAGGTGCGGGATATTGCCAACGTGGCAACAGCAGTGGCTAAAGGCGATCTTACTCAAAAGATCACTGTAAACGTAAAAGGAGAGATCCTGGAACTAAAGAATATCATCAACCAGATGGTGGACTCGCTGAACATTTTTGCAGATGAGGTAACCCGTGTAGCCCTGGAAGTAGGAACAGAGGGAAAACTCGGAGGGCAGGCAAACGTGCCCAAAGTGGAAGGAACCTGGAAAGAACTGACACATAATGTGAATACGATGGCCAGCAACCTCACGCTGCAGGTGCGGGATATTGCGAACGTAGCAACTGCAGTGGCCAAAGGAGACCTGACCCAAAAAATTACCGTAAACGTAAAAGGTGAAATATTAGAACTCAAAGACATCATCAACCAGATGGTGGACTCGCTGAACATTTTTGCCGGTGAGGTAACCCGTGTTGCACGCGAGGTTGGTACAGAAGGAAAGCTCGGAGGACAGGCCAAAGTGCCCAACGTAGCCGGGACCTGGAAAGAACTCACCGACAACGTAAACACCATGGCCAGCAATCTCACCAGCCAGGTGCGGGATATTGCAAATGTATCCACAGCGGTTGCAAAGGGGGACTTGACTCAAAAGATCAAAGTGGATGCGAAGGGCGAAATCCTGGAACTAAAGGAGAATATCAATGAAATGGTGGATTCACTCAACATCTTCGCGAATGAAGTAACACGGGTGGCCAGGGAGGTAGGAACGGAAGGTAATCTTGGAGGCCAGGCTAAAGTGCCCAACGTAGCCGGAACATGGAAAGAACTCACCGATAATGTAAATACAATGGCCAGTAACCTTACCGTACAGGTACGGGATATTGCAAACGTGGCAACAGCAGTGGCAAGAGGAGACCTCACCCAAAAGATCACGGTAGACGTGAAAGGGGAAATCGCAGATCTCAAAGACAACCTGAACCAAATGGTGAACTCGCTGAACATTTTTGCGAAGGAAGTAACCCGCGTAGCGCGCGAAGTAGGGACGGAAGGCAGGCTTGGGGGACAGGCAAATGTACCTGACGTTGCCGGAGTCTGGAAGGAACTTACTGACAATGTGAATACAATGGCTAGCAATCTAACTGTTCAGGTGCGGGATATTGCCGATGTTGCTACAGCAGTAGCACGCGGTGACCTGACGCAAAAGATAACGGTAGACGTAAAAGGGGAGTTGCTTGAATTGAAAAACATCCTGAACCAGATGGTAGACTCGCTGAACATTTTTGCCGGGGAAGTAACCCGTGTAGCCCGTGAGGTGGGTACCGAAGGAAAACTTGGTGGTCAGGCCAACGTACCTAAAGTAGAAGGAACATGGAAAGAGCTTACTGATAATGTAAATACAATGGCCAGCAACCTGACATTGCAGGTGCGGGACATTGCACATGTTGCCACGGCTGTTGCGCGGGGTGATCTCACTCAGAAGATCACCGTGGACGTAAAAGGAGAGATCCTCGAACTCAAGAACAGCATAAACCAGATGGTGAACTCGCTGAACATTTTTGCCGGGGAAGTAACCCGTGTGGCCCGCGAGGTAGGAACGGAAGGAAACCTTGGCGGACAGGCCAAAGTGCCAAACGTGGAAGGAACCTGGAAAGAACTCACGGACAACGTAAATACCATGGCCGCAAACCTCACCCTTCAGGTGCGTGAAATTGCGAATGTGGTAACAGCCGTAGCTAAAGGCGACCTGACACAGAAAATTACCGTAGATGTAAAAGGTGAGATCCTGGAATTGAAGGAGCATATTAACCAGATGGTTGACTCACTGAATATTTTCGCCAATGAGGTAACACGGGTTGCACGCGAAGTAGGTACGGAAGGTAAGCTTGGCGGCCAGGCAACAGTTCCTAATGTGGAAGGCGTCTGGAAACAGCTCACCTTCAACGTGAATATAATGGCCAATAACCTTACGATGCAGGTGCGGGGAATTATCAAGGTGGTAACAGCAGTATCCAAAGGGGATTTGACGCAAAGCCTGAAGTTGGAGGCCAAAGGCGAGGTAGCCGAACTGGCTGAAACTATCAACTCAATGGTGGTAGACCTTAACCGGCTTGCCAATGAAGTAAGCCGTGTGGCTAAAGTAGCCGGAGAAGAAGGAAAGCTTACCGAGCGCGCTACATTGCAGGGAGTGAGCGGTAGCTGGAAAGAAATTGTGGACACGCTGAATGACCTTCTCGAATCCATTGTAACTCCGGTGCTGGAAGTAAGCCGCGTGGTAAGGGCAATTTCAGAAGGAGACCTGACCCAAAAGGTGGAGGTGAAGACCGCAGGAGATATTCTGGTGATGGCCCAGGCACTGAATGTGGCCGTGAATAACCTCAACTCGCTGTTGGGTGAGATCAATGAAAGCTCCCTGATCGTAGGCGGATCATCTGAAGAAATGGCGCAGAAAGGAATTGAGATGAATACTGCCACCGTTAACGTGGCGCTTGCAATGCAACAAATGGCGGAAGGCGCCCAGAATCAGGCGCTTAAAACGGATCAGGCATTTAAGCTGATTGAAGAGATCATGCAGCTTACGGATGAAACGGCAGACAAAGCTGACATTGTGAACAAGGCTGCAACCCTCGGTGAAGAAACTTCTCAGCTCGGGCTTAAAACCGTTTCAGAGGTGGTAAAAAATATCGAGGAAATATCAAGCTCGGCAACACTCGCAGTGAAAACCATTGAGGTGTTGAGTTCCCGTTCGCAGCAAATTTCCAACTCCCTGGGTGTGATCACCGATATTGCTGCCCAAACCAACCTGCTGGCACTTAATGCGGCCATTGAAGCAGCACGTGCTGGCGAAGCAGGTAAAGGCTTCGCTGTAGTGGCAGAGGAGATCAGGAAACTGGCAGAGAGTTCCCGAAAATCGGCCAGTGAGATTGAAGCCCTTGTTGAGTATGTGAAAAAAGATACCACATCTGCATCCACAGCTATTTCCACGATGGTGGAGAGGGTGGACAAAGGAAAGAACGCCACTTTCCAGGCATCCGATGCATTTAAGAACATTGCTGATTCCAGTGAGGAAACCCTCAGAACTACGCAAGACATTCTTGGCGCCACAGAGGTTCAGAAGGCCAGTATCAGCGATGTAGTGAAATACGTGGAAGAGGTGGTGGCCATTGCCGAACAAACAGCATCCGGCACCAACGAGGTAGCAGGAACCGCTCAACAATTATCAGGTTCTATGGAGGAATTGACCATGAGCAGCCAAAACCTTAATGTGATTGCGGATGAATTGCAGATTTCAATTTCTGCCTTCAAACTGCAGAATGCCAATGAAGCAAGAAGAGCATCACTCCTCCGCCAGCGCAAAAGGGATATGAAAGCTAAACAGGAGCATGGTTCCGGGGGCAGGTTTTATCAATCCACCCTGAAACAATCGGAGAATATGCTGCTTAAAAACAAAATGCAACAGCAGGAATATGACAAAAAGCAATCGTCTCAAAAAACAAATAGTAAAAGTGGCAGCAGCATAAAATCATCTGCGAAAAGCAAAAACGGCAATCAATCCCGGAGCGGAAGAACAACGGGTTCTGAAAATTCGGCTAACCAATCTTCTAATTCTAATCATAAAAAGAAGGAATAATGGCAGAACGTGTTGTCAGTGAACGGGCACCGGCTAAAGGGAAAAAAATTCAGGATGAAGAAATTTTCCTGATCGTTTTTATCCTTGGAGACGAAGAATATGGCATCAAAATTCAGCGGGTAAAGGAAGTAACCGTAACTCCTCCCATATCCAAAATGCCACGGAGCCCGGAATATATCAGGGGCGTGGCAAATATCCGGGGAGACATTGTGGCCATCATGGATATTGAAAAACGGTTTGGGCTTCAATCCTCGCTTGACGAAGAGCAAATTCTCAAATCCTTTACGCTGGTCATTGATTTTGACGAATATCCGCTAGGGATCATTGTTCCTAAAATGCCCCAGTCGCTTGCTATTCCGCTAAGCAAGATTGACCGTACGCCAGGCTTTTTCAGGGATTTTAATATTGACCAGAATTTTATTGAAGGAATTGGAAAAGTAAATGAACAGTTAATAATTATTTTAGATATTAATAAAGTGGTAGGGGCTAAAATGGTTAAGGAAATGTTTTAATTAAAATAATTAAAAACTTCAAATGGCACATAGGATTTTGGTGGTGGATGACTCATTTTATATGAGAACAATATTGAAGAATATCCTTTTAGATGCCGGCTATGATGTGATCGGAGAGGCGGCAAACGCTGAATCGGCTTTGGAATATATAAGAGAATACTCACCTGATGTCGTTACGCTGGATGTAATATTACCTGACAATACAGGGCTGGAAGTGCTGAGAGAAATCAGAAAATCCAATACCAGTTTAAAAGTAGTGATGGTAAGTGCAGTAGGGCAGGAATCAGTGGTGGATGAGGCCCTGGCACTTGGCGCGCTTGCCTACATTATCAAACCTTTTTCAGAAGAGAAGGTGCAAAGCATTATGAAAAACGTACTCGACCAGAATGATTAAATATTCCCATGGATCTTAAAGAGAAGGAATATCTTGAAATTTTCATGGCTGAATCCCTGGAAGAGTTTGATCTTCTCAGCAGGCATTTGGTTGAGCTTGAAAAAAAACCGGCAAATCAAAAGCTGTTGGCTGAAGTATTCCGCTTGTTACATAATCTAAAGGCAAATGCAAAAGCAATGGGTTTCATGGAGCTTTCTACGCTGGCCCACAAGCAGGAAAGTATTTTCAGTGCCATTAGAAATAAGGAGATAGCTTTTAAAGGACAAGTCGTGGATGTCCTGTTCCAGGGCCTGGATGCTCTGGGAAAGATCATCAGGCAGATTGACAAACCTTCAGGAAAATTAGTGCATCAGGATCAGCTATCTCATCTTAGCATCCAACTGGACAAGATCCTGAACAAGGAGGAGTTGCAACACCAGAAGGTGGAAGAAAGCTATTATGTGCGCTCCCAGAATATTGCACTTTCTGAACTTATCCATATTCCCATTAAAAAATTGGATAACCTGATGAATCTCGTGGGCGAGCTAATGATAGACCGGGAGAGAATACTGCAGCTTGCTAAGGAACTTGATGACGAACCGCTGAAAACCGTATCAGCCCATCTGTATCGAATTACCAATGAAATTCAGCAGGATGTAATGGAAGCCCGCCTGGTAAACGTGGGGTTTTTATTTAATAAATTTCCGCGCATTGTGCGGGATATTTCGGGGATCGAGGGCAAGGAAGTGGAATTGGACATCTCCGGCCAGGATATTAAAATAGACAGGAATATTTTGCAGATCATGACCGATTCTCTGCTGCACCTGGTGCGCAATGCTATTGTTCATGGCGTGGAGAATAAAACGGAGCGCAAGAAACGGAAGAAACCTGCGCTTGCTAAAATATGGCTGAATGCAGAGAATGTCAGGGATGCCGTTCTGATCCAGGTAAAGGATGACGGACGCGGAATTGATGCCGGTATCGTACAAAGCCACGCCCTAAAGAAGGGGTTTGTAACGGAACAGCAACTGGACGAGATGAATGAAGCCGAGGTTCTTCAACTCATTCTCGAACCCGGGTTCAGCCTCTCAAAGGATCTTACAGAATATTCTGGCCGGGGCGTAGGGCTGGATGTGGTAAAACATGCAGTGGATTCAATGGGCGGTAAAATGACCATTAGTTCACAACAGGGGAAAGGTACCGTATTCAACCTGTATCTCCCTACCTCGCTGGCCGTTAAGGGTGCTTTGCTTTTTGAAGTGCGGAAGAGCTATTATGCACTGCCTTTAATCCATATAGATTCCGTAGTGATGATGCGGCCTGATGAACTTCACAGGATGGGTTCGGTGCTGTTTGCCGATGTTAAAGGAGAATCATTGCCCCTCATCAATATCAGCGATGTCTTTTTCAAGGAAGGAGTTCAGCCTCAAAAAAGCGAATCGGTTAACAAGATATTTCTGGACATCATTATCCTGAATCACAACAATCGGAAATTCGGGATCATCGTGGAAAATTTTGTTAAGCAACTCGATATTGTGGTTAAACCGCTTACCAAGCCGGTTGAGGAGGTGAGTCTGTTCAATGGCGTTACTTTGTTGGGAAATGGTGAAGTGTGCCTTGTCATTGATGTTCCGACATTGCTCAAAGATTATATTTTAAAAAAGTAGGTTATAGCGATGGCTATTGAAATAAATGATGCAGAAAAGGACATCCTGAGAGAAATCCTGAATATTGGGGTGGCAAGGGCTGCAGATTCGTTTGCAACCATTGTGCATGAGCGGGTCCTCCTGACCGTTCCTCATATAAAAATTCTTCAGCTTTTCCAGGTGCAACATATAAAGCAAGGATTTAAGGATAATGACACTTTGATCCAGTCTAAAATTTCGGGAGACCTGACGGGCAAGACGTTCCTGCTTTTACGCCAGGAGCAGGTGGAGCAAATAGCTGAAAGATGCCTGAAAGACCATAATACCGCATCAGGAGCGAACAACGGATTGCAGGATTCACTGCTCATGGAAATCAGTAATATTCTTACAGGAGCTGTACTGACTCAGATAGCTGACATTATGGGTTTTGAGATAATGGGATCACCGCCTGAAGCGCCCACCAAAAATGTGATGGAAGGCATAAAAACCATTGTGCTTGATTTTCCGGTTAACCAACCTTTGGTACTAACTGTTAATACCAGTTTCCTTAGCGAGCGCTCTGTATTGGAGTTTCCGCTTATTTTGGTATTTAATACCGAATCATTTGAAAAAATGGTAAGGAAAGTCAGGACTGGAAAGGATCATATTTTGATCAGAAAAAATAAATTAATTTAATTGTGCGGACAAAATATTAAATTTGGTTATGAACCAGGATAAACTAAAAAAAGCCGGGGAAATAAAAGAAAAGTTCTCAAATATTAACTACAATAATAGTAAGAATAAAAAAACGCTTGAAAATGCCATTACCCGGAGTCTCATAAAATACTCTGTAGATGGCATATTTACTTTTAATAAGGAAAAAGTTATTACATCCTGGAATCCTACACTTGAAGTGCTTACAGGAATTGATAAAATGGAAGTATTGGGAAAACCTGTTCATGAGATTTTTCCTATGTTAAATAAAAAATATGATGAAAATATTTTTACACAAGTTCTTAATGGAGAACGGCTCGTTATACCTGAAAACAGATACCCTAACCGCAACGGCTATTTTGAGGCGCAGATGATGCCTTTGATGAATGAAGAAAACTCCGTAATGGGCGGCCTGGCATTGATCTATGATATTACGGACCGAAAGATGGCAGAAGAGTATATTAAAAAGAAAAACCTGATGCTGGAGCAGAGCAATGAAGAACTACGCCAGTTTGCTTATATCGTTTCTCACGACCTGAAGGCACCGTTGAGAGCTATTTCCAATATGGCCTCCTGGATACAAAAAGATTATGCAAACGCACTGGATAATGACGGGAGGGAGTTGCTTGAAATGATCATTAATCGTTCCGTGCGGATGGATGATTTTATTAATGCTATCCTCGACTACTCTAAGGTGGGCAGGTTAAAGCACGATGTATGTGAAGTGCGCATAAATGATCTGGTTACAGAAGTATTGGAGAATTTACAACCGCCTGCCAGTATTAAGGTGGAGGTGCAACCGGACTTACCGGTGCTGGCCTTTGAGCGGGTAAAGCTCTATCAGGTATTTCAAAACCTGATAGGAAACGCAATTAAATTTAACGATAAAGCAAACGGAGCCATCAGCGTTTTTTGCAAAGAAGATGGCAAGCACTGGATCATTGGCATTAAGGATAACGGAATAGGCATTGAGAAGAAATATCACAAGAAAATATTTCAGTTATTCCAAACACTCTCTTTCCGTGACGAAACACAGGATACGGGAGTTGGGCTGGCGGTAGTAAAGAAGATCGTTGAATCAAATTTTGGAACTATCTGGCTGGAATCAGAGAAAGGAATTGGGTCTACTTTTTACTTTTCGATACCTAAAAAACAATCAGCGGCTGCCGCGCTAAACCTGATATGACCGGATGCACAGGCATCTCACCCAAATCTATTTTCAGAGTACTAATGCTTCTGCAATAAGCTCCGTAGACCATTGAAAGTTCAGCACATTCCTGAAACCTTTTTCTTCCTTTATTTTTGCGGGCTATAATATTTCAAGCCAATGGATAAGGAACCTGTAATTGAAGTAAAGGAAGTCAGGAAGCATTTTGGGAAAATAAAGGCCGTAAACGGAATTGATCTGAAAATATGGCCGGGCGAATTCCTGGCTTTGCTGGGCCCCAATGGGGCGGGCAAAACTACGTTGGTAGAGATGATCGAGGGCATTCAGCGTCCTGATTCCGGCACGATAAGTATTCGCGGCATGAACTGGAAAAAGCATCAGGCTAAGCTGCGCGCAATGTTGGGCCTTTCACTTCAGGAAACGCATTTCATAGATAAGCTCACGGTGAGAGAAACACTGAAGCTGTTTGCCAGCTTCTACAGCCTGGAAGCAGGGCGCATTGAGGAAATCCTGAAACTGGTGAACCTTGAGGAAAAGCAGAAGAGCTACACAAAGAACCTATCAGGCGGACAGCGGCAGCGCCTGGCATTAGGCATCGCCTTCCTTAACCGCCCGGAGATTCTTTTGCTGGATGAACCTACCACGGGACTGGACCCCGCAGCCCGCAGGGAAATCTGGGACATCCTTTTCGAGCTGAGAGAAAAGTTTAATACCACAATGATCCTGACCACACACTACATGGAGGAAGCGGATTATCTCTGCGACCGCATTGTGATCATTGACCAGGGAAAGATACTGGCGCAGGGAACGCTTGAAGAATTGCTGGCGGCTCACGAAAGCAACGAAATCATCCAGTTCAGGCTGGGAGAGCGAACTGAAAAATTTGAATTGCCACGCAACGGCCACGAACATAAGCTGCACTGGGACGAGAAGGAGCAGGAGTGGCAGCTTTCAGTACACGACATCGTGCAGTATCTTCCTGATTTCCTGGCAACAATAAAGGAGCAGGGATTAACGCTTTCTACCCTGGAATGCCGCAAAATGACTTTGGATGATCTGTTTATTAAAATGACCGGAAGAAGACTGGACGAATAAAGGTTTTTCATTATTTTAATTTTCATGTATTAGAATATTTAACCTTTAATTTTTCGTGTAATTTTAAAATTAAAAAAAGAACATCATTTTTATATCTACCCAATGCAACAACAATTACAACTTATTTCAATACAGTTTAAGGAATTTTTTCGGGAACCGGGAATTCTCTTTTGGACGCTGGCTTTTCCGGTGCTGATGGCCTGGGGCCTCGGCATTGCCTTTACGCAGAAGGAAGATCAGGTACGGCATGTAGCTGTAGTTAATTATAACGGGGAGCATGGTCAACTACAGAAATTCTTCGGCCAGGGCAGCCATGATCAATCCGGATATCAGGTCCGGTTGGGCAATGAAAAGCTCGGCAATACCATCTTTCATTTTCATCCGGTTTCGGAGGAGGAAGCAACCCTGATGGTGAAACGCGGGAAAGCGGCCGTGATAATGGATGCGGCCGGGCAGAATTTGCGCTATCTCCTGGATCCTCAGAACCCGGAAGCGCAACTGATATATATGCAGTTGACTGATGCCATGTCAGGGAAAAATACTGCAATGGACGCTGAAAACATCCGGGCGCTAAGCCAGACGGGCACCCGATATGTGGATTTTCTGGTGCCGGGCCTGCTGGCGATGGGCATCATGATGTCAGCGATGTGGGGAATCAGTTATTCATTGATTGAGAAACGCAGCAAAAAACTTCTGCGCAGAATGGTGGCAACACCAATGTCAAAAATCGGTTTTCTGGTATCCCACCTTGTGGCACGCATCGCATTAAGTGTGGTGGAAGCAGCTTTGTTACTGGCATTTGCCTGGTGGTATTTCCGCATTGAGATCCAGGGAAGTTTGCCGGCATTGGTGCTTATCTTTTTAGCCGGAAACTTTGCTTTTACGGGCATCGCGATTTTCGTCTCTTCCCGCACCTCCAATACGCAGGTTGGCAATGGCTGGATAAATCTTGTCGTTATGCCGATGATGATTTGCTCCGGCATCTTCTTCAGCTACCATAATTTCCCTGAGTGGCTGGTACCGGTTATCAGAATGCTCCCGCTCACCCTCCTTGCTGACGGAGTGCGCAGCATCTTCATTGAAGGAGCAGGCATGCAACAGGTATGGCTGGAAATGGCAGTACTTACCGGCTTGGGAACGGCATGTTTCGCTATAGGGCTAAAGATGTATAAGTGGTATTAGTAAAATACTGAGAGGGATGAATTATCTGATTTCAATATTTTTTGCAATATAAATTCTGGCTATGTCATTTTCAGCACCTCGATCCATAGCTCCATATCATGCGGTGCCGTTTGATTGCCTCCAAAGTAGGGAACATTGCGATAGCCAATACTGAGGGTGTTGTTTTTTGCTACTGTATGTTCCTGGGCTGTGGGTTTTAGTAGCTTAAATATATATTGCGATGATGATGCTTCTAAACTTGCCTCGAAGTCTTGCTCTAAATTCACAAACCCTATTGAACCGAATTCAAGGTTTCCTTTTACCTGGCAATAATATAATAGTTCTACCTGATCACGCTCCACATCAAAACGCCAACCCCACCTTGCTGAATTCCTGTTCCTGATAAATCCCGGAGTTAATCCGGTTAATTTGCATATATCGTCCTGATCAGGTTGGCCAATTTCATATCTGCACGAGCTGCCAAACCGGGCACGGAAATGCAGGAATGTCTTTCCAATATACAAGTTAAGGTTTAATCCTTGCGGAAAATGTTTTCCCTGGGCAATCGTGTACTTTTTCATAGTTTTATTTTTTAGGTCAGCGCTAAAATGGATTTATTTACAAAAATGAATTGATTATTTATTAGGTACACAAGTTCATTAAAAATCAAATACTTCAATTAACTTCCAAAATCCTGAACACCGTTACGCAGTCATTGTTTCATGAGAATTTTAGAAGGCATCAGCGACATTCTGGTTCTACTCCGATTTCTGTGAAATTGTGGAAAAATGAAAGAACAGGTTGAGAAGAGGATTTAATGACAAAAGGCCAGCGTTTTTATTTTGGATATTGATCTTATATCCGTAAATGTTTTATTTAAACTAAATAAAAAAGATGCTTCCCGGCAGAAGCTGTTCTTACCATTCATTTCATCAGAGTTTTACAGTAAGGCCCTTGGTTTCTCATTCTGCATGAAAATTGACGTTTGCAGCGCGCTATGAAGAAAACCAACAATATCCGCCACCTGGAGCGGGAAGATATCCAGACTTACCTAAAGGAACAGCGTGAGCCTGCCTTTCGTGAAAAACAAATAAGCGAGTGGTTGTGGAAAAAATCGGCTACATCGTTTGATGAAATGACAAATCTTTCAGTGCCATTGCGCAAGAAGTTATCGCGCGATTTTGTCACTGATGCCATTTCAGTAAGTACGATGCAGGAGAGCCGGGACGGGACCATGAAATATGCCTTTAAGCTGCATGACGGGCACTTTGTAGAGGGAGTGCTGATTCCTTCCGGAAAGCGGATGACGGCATGCGTCAGCAGCCAGATAGGGTGCAGCCTTGCCTGTAGCTTTTGCGCTACTGCCGCAATTGACTTGAAGCGTAATTTGAACTTCGATGAAATATATGATCAGGTAGCTATCATCAATAAGAATGCGCAGGAGCACTATAGCCGCCCTTTAACCAATATTGTGTTTATGGGAATGGGAGAACCGCTCCTGAATTATAAGCAGGTAACTTTAGGAATAGCGAAAATTACCAGCGAAAATGGTTTGGGAATCTCGCCCTCCCGGATTACGGTGTCAACGGCCGGTATTGCTAAGATGATCCGCAGGCTGGGCGATGAGGAGGTGAAATTTGGCCTGGCCCTTTCTCTGCACGCTGCCAATGATGTGAAGCGCAGTAAGATTATGAGCATCAATGACAGCAACAATCTGGAAGCGCTGGCAGGAGCCATGCAACACTATTTCGAGAAAACCAATAATTGGATCACCTTCGAATATGTTCTTCTGAAAGATTTTAATGATCAAATGAAGGATGCCGATGAACTGGCGCGTTTCTGCCGCAAGGTTCCATGCAAGATTAATCTTATTGAATATAATCCTATTGATAACGGAATTTTCCAGCGCTCTAAAGTGAGCCAGGCTGAAGCATTTCAGCAAAGGTTAGGAGAGCACAAACTCATCTGCAACATCAGGCGCAGCCGTGGACAGGATATTGATGCCGCTTGCGGTCAGTTGGCAAACAAAAACTAACCTATATTTTCTGCATTTTTCAGGAACCACCTTTTTTTCGATTAACCAAATACAATTTTTGGAATACATCAGGAAGTTGGAAATTATGAGGTTTGAAATAAAGTCGAAAATAAAAAAGCCCCGGATTTTGTCCGGGGCTTTTTAACCTAACAAAATAATGCAACCTAATTTTTTACAATACTCAATTTAATAGTGGTTGTCCTATGATCTTCCATCAGCCTAACCAGGTACATGCCTTCAGCTTCTGAAGTAAGGTCAAGGTTTAGCTGCGTCTGTCCTTTCACCACATCAGCCTGGTAAACGATTCGTCCGGCAAGGTCGGTTATCGAAAGATTTGCTCTGTTGATAACTCCATTACCGAGCTCCAGGGTAACCACTCCATTGGCAGGATTCGGGAATGCTTTGATGGACAAGCGCGAACGGGATTCGGATACCCCGGTCGTATTCGCGCGTACTGTTACAATTCTGCATTCCTTCCTGGCTTTATTGCCTGAAGGATCCGTTACTTCATAACAAACGCTGTAAGTGCCATCCAGCAGAGGATTCACACTTTCATCAGTCTGTAGCAAACCTTGTAAAATGGATTCCTCGTAATAGTTGTCAGAAATTGTTACGCCTTCATCCGCATAATCGTCCCACCGGTCAATGGTAACAGCGCCATCGCCTATCAGGTCAATGACCGGAGCTTCGCGATCCACTACTTTGACCAGGCGCGTAACGGGTATTGCCGAATTATTCTGGCAGTCCATTGCTGAGTACGTCAGGATATATTCTCCGAGCACATTAATGTCGGGGAGTTGATCCACGTGCCAGTTCATTACTCCATTGCAATAGTTATCTGTAACCCTTGCACCCATTTCGAAGTATGCACTGAATACATCAACCGTAATGGTATCAGGACCGATCAACACAAGTTCCGGTGCCATAGTATCCTGCACATTTACCCATCGTGTAATCTGGGCGCTGTTTCCGGAACTGTCAGTACCTGTGTAGGTCATGGTATACATTCCCACCTGGTTTTTATCAACCGTGCTGCTGTCCACTACCACACTTACGGTCTTGTAATAGTTGTCCGTTGTTGTAACACCAGGATCGTTGATGAACCCGAATACCTGAATTGTGATAGTATCCAATCCTACCAGATCAAGTTCGGGTGCTTCATCATCTATCACATCCACGATTCTCATTGCGGAATCTATATTTCCCCAGGAATCTTCCACTGTGTACCAGATTTCGTAACTGCCCACTACATTGTCATCTACATTGTTGCTGATCACAACGATTTGGCCTGTAATATCCTGGCCGAGACGGTCAGTTGCGGTAGCTCCCGGATCCGTGTAAGGATCAAAAACCAGGGATGTATCGGGATTATCACCGGTCAAAACCAGAATTGGTATTCCTGAACCTACCATAATATTGATAGTAGTGCTGTCCCGGTAAGCGCAATTTTCGGCTACCAGTTTTACGCTGAAACTTCCGGAATCGGTAAAAGCATAATTGAATGCTGTGCTGTCCGATACCATGATGCCATCTATATACCAGGAATAGTCTACCGGCTTATCCTGCGGATCAGGGATATTGTTGCTGAACCGGAGTGGATTATTCTCAAAGAAATTGCTGTGGCTGGTGCTGATCACCGGCTTGGCAAAGTTCCAGTCTCCATCTTCATCTGCGCCCAGGGAAAGGTTTTGCGGGCAGCGGCTCTCACCATCAATGTCAATATCCACACCCACATATTCGCCCGGCAGGTATGAACTCACATGCAGGTTAGTGAGCGATACAAACTGTGGATCCTGGCTGTAGCTGTTCTGGTTGAGGTTTGGCAATCCGCTTCTCAGGGCTGAGAGGTCGGGATAATCCGTTCCGATATTCACGAAATTTCCAAAAGAATAGTAGTTGTTATAATCCATGGAATCAAAAGGATTTAGGTCCGCATAGAGCGCGTAGCTGTTCGGATTGTCATTCCTGATGATATTATTTCGTAAATCAATGGCCCCGGTGGTACTGAAATAAGCTGCGCCTAATACGTTGCTGCTGCTGCCAACTGACCGGAAAGAGTTGTGATAAATGCTGATCTCACTGGAATTGGCACAGTAAAAAGCATAACCCACGGTATTGCTTACCATGTTGTTGTATATCATTGATGTGAAATTTGGATCGGCTCCCAGGTCATTTCCAAGTTGAAGGTATAATCCGGCTTCCCCAACTGCATCAATGGTGTTGGCATTAATTTCAAAATTGGAGATCTGATCAAGATTTACCGAGTATGAAAAGGAACTGTTTCTCAGCGGGCTGATGTCATTATTACTGAGCCTTAAATAATCCTGGGCAGAGCAATAAATGCTGCTCACCTGCTGCTCAGTAAATACGGAGTTGCTTATAACCTGGTGTTCACTGTTGCCGTTCAGGTAAATGCCATAATATCCTCCGGTAACTTCCAAGCTGTCGAATACATTGCCATCTCCCGGTTGGCCTGGTGCAGAATATAGATCGGTGGTGCTGGTCATTATTGCGATTCCTACCAGGTCCAGAGAATTGGAAGTAGTGCTGGTTTGGATGATCACATTGCGGAAAGTATTGCTGTCTGCGCCACCCGTAAGCTGTACTCCGATTCCATAATTAGCATTCATCGCAGAAATGGTCATATCACTAAAGGTGAAATGATCTGTACCATTGAGCAGGAGTGTGGCCCAGTCTGAAATGCCGTTGGCGCTATAGCTCAGGTTGGTGGAGGTTCTTCCGGCTCCATTAAAAGTAATGTTATTAGTAGCAGAAACACCTCTTATCCCGTTGCCTATGGCAAGTCGTTCATTGTAAGTGCCTGGGCTGACGTCAAACGTTACGGCTCCACATACGCCCCATGTATTTAATGCAAATACAGCCTCGCTGAAGTCAGCATAGTCAGGAGCCGTACCTCCTACGGTGTAAGTGCCGTCAAGCCCTGTTCGTACTGTGATTCTGAGTGTATCATTATTGCGAAGCGGATCCGTTATGCCATTTGGCATTGATGTCCAGACTTTAATGTCCTTGCTTTCTCCGGTTGCAAAAGATACGCTGCCGAGGTTTATGTCTCTGAATCCTCTCAGCGCTATAGCCGTTGTAATGCTGGTATCGGGCTGAGCCACTCCATTAACTTCCCAGTGTACGTCCACACTGTTAATGACATTGATGCCATAATTCCCAATCTGAACAATCACATCCTGGCTGCCTGCACAAAAGGCGGGAGCGGGAGAGATAAGCCGCGTGGTACCGGCATTGTCAGGAATATTTACCTCATCAGCGCCTACCACCGGTGCGGATGTGTTCCTGAAATCTCCGTCAATATCCTCGTCTATGCCTACATAGGTGCCCGATATGTTAATACTTGTATGAAGATCAGTATTTGAATTAAACTGCGGATCCCGGCTGCTGCTGTTCTGGTTGTATTGAGTCACTGCCGCCTGCAATACCGGAAGATTTGCATAATAGGTAACCCCAATATTTACAAAACTCGAAAGCGTGTAGTAGTTGTTATAATCCATTTCGGAAAACGTGGACAATGCATCGGCATGAAGTGCATAGTGGTTTGGAACTGTGCTGCGGTTGTCAATATGGTTGTTGCGCAGGTCCATTGTTTGGCTACCCTGGAACCGCATTGTGCTGTGGTCTGCCTCAGCGCTGAAGGAGTTGTGCCAGATATGCAGTTTCTCAGAATTAGCGCTGTACAATCCATAATCGGAGGTGCTGCTCACCATGTTGTTATAAATGCGGGATTCAAAGTTATTGTCCGCCAGGCTGCTGTTCACATACGTAAGGTATATACCGATATCGTTGCCCTCAATCACGTTATTGGCCACCTCTACGTTAGCCGAATAACTTACATACACGCCATAACTGCTGGTATTTCTCAGGCCCTTCACGGAATCTACACGTACGACTGGAAAGGTTTGGCTCCTCAGGTATACCCCAAACTGATACTGATCTGAAAAGACGCTGTTGCTTATTGTATTTTCCATTGCATAACTGCTGCTGGTGTTAGGGCCATTCAGTCTTATGCCATGAAAACCGCCCGTTACGTTAAGGCTGTCGAAGAGGTTATGGCTTCCTGTGTTGCCGTCACTGATTCCTGTTGCGCTGCCGCTTGCTATGATTCCATTTACGCTGTTGCTTGCAGAGGTGGCGTCCACCTCCACATCCAAATTAATGAAGTGATTGCTGTCGGCAGCATTCGTCAACCAGATGCCTGCACCGAAAGTGCTGCCGGTGTTCTCTATCGTCATATCGCGAAATGTAACATGGTCAGCTCCGTTTAGCATCACAGTCGCCATGTCACCTGTTCCTGTACCCGCATGGGTGAGGATAGTGGCCCCTTTGCCAGCACCCAAAAAGCTAATGGTGTTTGTGGAGGAATTTCCCTCAGGCTGATTCAACACTACAGGGCCACTAAAGGTAGCTGCTGCTAAATTGAACACCACCGGCCCGCACATTCCGTAATCGCTTAAATCTGCCGCTGCAGCAGCAGGATCAGGATAATCCGGGCTTGTGCCGCCAACTGTGTAGGTACCGCTGAGGCCGGGGCGAATTTCTTCTCTTATTGTGTCGTTGGTGTTAAAGGTGTCAGCCTTATTATTTGGCTGCGAAGTCCATGCTTTAATGATTTTGGTAGTATTTGCAGGAAAACTTATGTTGCCTAAAGTTACCTCCCGAAGGGTACCTGGATTGATTGCTGTGGTTACGTTCACCGTAGATTGTGCTGTGCCATCTACAGACCATTCCACATCTACCGACTGTATGGTATCAATCCCGGCATTTACAATTTCTACTTTTATGTCATGGTTTCCGCTACAGGTTAAACCTGCCGGACTGGTCATCTTTGTTGTCCCTGCATTGTTTTCGCCCACCAAATCTTTAAACACGGCAATGTAACCATCGAAGGTGCTTCCGCCATAAGTAGTTTGAAATGCGCCCGAAGTGGCTATTCCAGAGGAAGAGCCTGTCCTCCCGGTAACGATAACATTTCCTAATCCATCAATGGTAAGTCCTCTTGAGTCTTCATTTCCCGAACCTCCAAAATAGCTTGACCATTGCAGGTCCCCCGTAGAATTAAACTTTGCAAAAAAGGCATCAGTACTACCTCCAAATGTCTCCTGATAGGCATCAGTGGTGGCAATCCCACTGGATGAGGCGGTCTGGCCGGAAACATAGCTTGTCCCTGCCATATCAGTTACCAGAAAAAAGACGCGGTCTGCGCCAGAACCGCCAAGATACCTGAGCCATACCAGCGATCCGGAAGGGGTAAACTTGGCCATGTACCCATCCATATCTCCCTGATGTGAAGGTCCAACCGTTGAAAAACCAGATGAGGAGAACCCCCCTCCTATATATATATCTTCTGAAGCATCAAGGCCGATTCCGCGGGCATCGTCAGCCCCTGAACCACCTAAGTAGGTGGACCACTGTAGCACACCGCTGGAATTGAATTTAGCCAGAAAGGCATCATTTCCTCCCCCATGAACAGACTGATAAGACCCTGAGGAAGAAATATTGTTGCTGGAGCCAGTTTGTCCAGCTACATATACATCACCATTGGAGTTGACAACAATTGCCAGTGCTGCATCATTTTGATTTCCTCCCAAGTAAGTAATCCACTGCGCAGTACCTGTGCTGTCAAACTTGGCGATGATTGCATCATCACCTCCGCCTGCCGCTGTTTGATGCGCTCCTGTGCTGGCCAAGCCCGCAGAAGCCATGTATGCGGAGAAGTATACGTTGCCATCTGAATCCGTAGCTAGTCGTTGTCCGAAGTCCCGGTTGTTGGATCCTCCCAGATAGGTACCCCATTGGCGAATTCCATTTCCATTAAACCGTGCCACAAAACCTTCGTTCCCGGGGCTAGGTGATGCCTGGTGTGCGCCTGGTGTTGCGATGTTCGTAGTTGAGGCACTGCTTGTGGTTCCGGCTATTATTACATTTCCCCACGCATCCGTAGTAATTCCATTGGCTGTCTCATTGCCGTTCGCTCCATAATATGTACACCAGAGCCGTGTTCCATCCTTGCTAAATTTCACGAGGTAAGCATCATAAGTACCTCCACCAAAAGTTTGATGAGCGCCTGATGTGGCAAGGGTGTTACTATTTGCCTGACCAGCATGGAAAATATTGGCAGCCGCATCTGTGGCCGCACCCCCGAACCCATTGTCTACACCTGTGCCTCCATAATATGTAGCCCATTCAATGTCGGGCATCGGATCAATAATCAGGGTATGTTGGATTTGATATTGAGGAACATTAAAACCAAACGCTCCACTACCGAGGGCCTTGTATGTCAAATTGATGGTGGTGTTGCTTTCTTTTTCATAGGACAGGGGAATGTTCTCGTACAATTTGCCATGAATAGTACCGATCATTATTTTATCTTCAGATATACTTGCTCCATTGCTTCCGTTATATCTCCATTTAATTTGAGAAATGTCAGCTCCTGGATTCACAATAAAGTTATACTCTACCGGCTTATTCGTACCCGGCCTGGCTAAAAACTCCAGATCAATCCCTGGATAAATATTCTTGTAAGTTACCTTGCCATAATGCCTTACATAGGTAACTCCTTCTTCTGGCGTTCCGGTAGTATAATAGTGCAGATAATCAGTACCTGCCTCTTCACCAATAATTTGTGGAGAAGGATTGGCGCCAATAAATTCCACATCAATTCGATGGAAGCTGTAAATGACTTCTGGCTGCTCCTCGCCCGGATACATTAGGTCATGCGCTGAAGGTGCTTTCTCCTGCACCTCCACAGTATAAGCATCATAGCTGAAACTGTTGCCTTTGAGTTGCACGTTCAGCCCCGGCATATTGAGAAGGTATTTTACATCGGGATTTAAATCGTGGTTTTGATCCACAATTTGTCCTTTATTCTCAATGAATCCTGTTGAAGGTGTCCTGGGATTTTCACCATATACATTATTTGTAAATGCCATTAATGTGAAAAATGAGATCATGGAAACCCAAGCCTGGATGCTTCCTGATCGAAATCGGTTAAGGTTGGATGTTCTTTTCATTCGATTTATTTTTAAATAGGTTATGTTAAGAAATAGCTGAGCATTTCAACATCGCTGACTGCCTTTCTTACCTTCCGAAGTAATGTATTAGTTATAAGGATCAAAGCCGTTAATTAGTAAGCGTTGCATAAAATTGAGGCAACGTAACACCAGGTAAAGTTTTCTTAAAAAAGAAGGAGGTTTCTTTAGGACCTGCTTGTCTGGTCGTTTCCTGAGGGACCGGGAAATCTGCCATTCTGTGCGGAGATTTGCCAGGAATCACAATAGCTTTTCCCAGCTTTCTTATTCAAGCATAGAGGAGAAATGATGAAGGTTCAATTTTGGGCCACTGGCGAACCCTGCTCATTGATTAACTGCACAAATTCGCTCTTCTTCCGGAATGAAATAGCCACTTCCGTTCCGTCCAGAAGCGTGACATAGCCGCCCTTTCCGCGGCTGAAACCATCCACAAAAGCCAGGTTGATCAGATGCCGTTTATGTACACGGAAAAAACCATGAGGCACAAGTTTTTCCTCATAGATTTTAATATTCTGGCTGACAAGATATTTTTTATTCATCACCGTGTATAGCCGGGTGTAGTTTCCTTCTCCCTCGCAGCGGATAATTTCTTTTGCATCCACCAGGTCATAGCCATACTGTGCGGGAATGGATAATTTGAATCCCTCTTTTTCCTCCGCCAAAGTCGATTCCTTGTCAAGTACCTTCAGGCATCGCTGAATGGTACTCTCTAATTTGCTGTGGTCTATAGGCTTCAGCAAATAATTCAGTGCATTTTCTTCAAAAGCACGTAAGGCATATTGGTCAAAGGCCGTGGTGAAGATCACCTCAAATTTCCTTGATCTGAATTTGCTAAGGAGTTCAAATGCATTTCCACCTGGCATTGAAATATCCAGAAACACAAGGTCAGGCTGGTGTTTCATGATGAGCGCGTAGGCCTCCTGCGTATTATATCCTACGTCCAGAACGGTGACACTGCTGAACTCTTCAAGGTAACCCTGAAGGAGCCTAACGCTCTTGGGTTCGTCATCTATTATAATCACTCTGAGTTGCATCGTATGAATCGTTTTTATCAGAAAGCACAAAAGACATAGAGACCCTGGTTCCGCTACCTCCGGCCTTTTCGCTTTCAAGATCATCAATAATTATCCCGGCAGTACCAAATCCCATGCTCTCATATAATTTAAGTCTTCGCTTGATATTGTCTAAGCCCAATGAAGGCTTAATGGCAATATGGCCGTTAATTTTGCTCTCCCGTGCCTGGTTTATACCCACTCCGTTGTCTAAGACTTCAATTGCGAACCCCCGGTTGCTTTTAGTAAAGCTGATCTGTAGAAATTTCGTTCCCTTCCGGGGAAGTAATCCATGCCATATCGCGTTCTCAACCAAAGGCTGAAGGAGCATTGGCGGAATAAATTCTTTCTCCAGATCCAATTCCTTATCTACAATTATTTCATAACTAAAAGTTTCATCTTCAATACGTATTACCTCCAGTTCAATATATTGCTCCAGGTTTTTTAGTTCCGTAGCCAACGGAATAAGATGATTTTTTGAGAGCATTAAAATACTCCGCAATAATCCTGATAATCCCGAAACAAAACGATTCAACATTTTATGATCTTTAGAAAAAGATAAATATTGAATATTATTTAATGCATTAAATAAAAAGTGCGGGTTCATTTGAAGGTTCAGAGCCTCCAGTTGGGCATTCCCAAACTCCCACTTCCTGCGTCTTTTGTTCTCCACTCTTCGCAGGTAGTTTATTACCGCTGCGGCAAGTAATGAAAGTAAAATAATGACGACTATAATTTTAAAAATTAATGTTTCATAGAAATGGGGTTCAATTAATATAGAATACACTACAGGCTTTCCAATGGTTTTTCCTGCTGGTGAGATGGCCTTGACTTCCAGTAAATATTCACCCGGCAGAAGATCACGGTACAGAATTGTTTGCCCACCGGTCTGGCTCAGGTACTGCTCATTGCCACTCAGGGTATACATCATTTGTGTATTTCTCCGCTTCTTAAATCCGAATACTCTGAACTCGAACCAGATATCCCGTTCATTGGGCATGAGATGAATAACGCTGTCAACTGCCGCATTTCGTCCTTTTATACTAGCTTTTATCATATCAATGTTCAGGCTCGGAGGAGTTGTACTTATATTACCCGGATTAAAATAATTAATTCCTTCATCAGTAAGGGCGAACAGAAAGTTGCCGGCTTTCGCCAAATCATTTATTTTATCCGAAGCAAGCCCATCCTCTGCATACCAATTATCAATTTGCCAATGGTTGCTGCGGGTGTCTGATCGCTGAACCCTGTTCAGTCCGTGATTGGTACCTACCCAAAAGGTGCTGTCATTTTCTACAAGTAAGCGGGTACAGAACGGGCTGGATAAACCCTGCTCCAGGCTGAGCTGATAAATGTTTTCTTCTTTAATTATAAAGATACCACCGGCCCTGGTTGAAATTATTATTTCTCCGGAAGTGGTACCATGAATATCGTTGACACTAAATTTTAAAACGCCCGGAAAGCATGCCCGAAGTCCTGATTTTTCATTATATATATGAACGCCCCGGTCAGTACCGATATAGATGTTATCGTCATCCTGATAAATTGCGCGGCAAAATAGATCCGTGTGTTTTGAGGACATGCGGTCAGGATTGTCTCCGTCTGAATTTAGAACCGCAAACCCTCGTTTAAATGCTAATAGCATTTGGTGCTCTGTAGCCTCGGCATCCAGTATTGACCCAAAGGGTTCTGGATGTAACGGAACTTCTTCCCAGCTATTTAAATCAACATAGTGCCACTCGCTTAATAATTTATTAGCATTAAATAATATTCTCTTTGGGTGGGTGTTGCGCTGGCGGTCATACAGTTTGTAGATTTCAGGATGGTGGCCAGAGGTATTGAAGAAACGTATATAGCGATCAGAGCCTGCGGTAGCGAACAGGCTGTCAGAGCCTGCGATGGCAGAAATATAGGTGTTTCCGAGCTGATTTCCGGGTATAAGAAAGATTTCCAGGGAGGGCATATATACAATTCCGTTGTTGGTGGTAAACCAATACCCTCTTTCACTATCCTGGCAAATGCCGGTCACTTGCCGGTTGTCGAATAGTATTTCAATTTCTCCAGAGGCAACTGAATAAATATATGCTGCACTTCTGGTGCCTATCAGAATATTGCCGAGCTTGTCTTCATACACACTGATGATCTCATCGTTCAGTGTGTAGCTTTCCATTCTACGGGTATCCTTGTGGTAGTGCAGCATGACGTTTCTCATGCTCAGCCAGAAGTGATGAGGATGATCCACAAAAAGTCCCGACCTGGAAACATGGGTTTCCAGGTGTTCTTTGGGCGGGATCACTCCGAATCCGTTTTTTTGCTCCAAAATGGCACCGGGTTGCGGAGCAGACAAATTGTGTATCCTGCTTCTTACCGTTAAAGAAGCGCTTGAATTAATCCAATATATAAACTGCTGGACCTCAATCTCCGGATCGTCTTTTACCGGTATCTGCTGCAGGTTTTTTCCTTCTGCATCAATCCTGAAAATCGTATCCGTTACATTTCCGGAAGTAAACCAAATGGAATTTGAGCTATCTACATAAAACTGATAGATGTAGGATTCTTCTATTATTTTATTAATTGTAGCATTCCCTGTGAATGCCCTAAGTGTATCATTTTCTAAATAAAAAAACCCGTCACGATAGGTCCTTATCCAAATTTTGCCGGTAATATCTTTTTTAATCTCAAAAACCATTGATCCGCTGAAACGGTGGTCTTCAAAAGGAACCGGGTTAAAATATTCCCCGTCATAATGAACCAGCCCGAATTCAGTGCCGATGTATAGCTTTCCCGTTTCTCCCTGATAAATGGAATATGTCTCGTTGGAAGGTAGGCCGTCATTCACGGTTAAATAACGAAAGGAATAGGATTGGCCGGCAACCGTTCCCGGAAGGCCCGAAGTCAATACCCACATCAGCAGGCCCACGAAAAGATTTAGTTTTTTTGCTTCCCTCATTATAAAACAATTTGGAATTGGCAGTTGCCGGGGGAAACTTAATGATACTTAAATTAAATCTGCCCGTGAAAGCCGCACTGCATCATTTTCTCCTGATGATGGTGCGGCCCGCCAGCGTCTGTCAGGCATTTCCGCTCCCCAGCTTTTTGCTGAAAATGGGTTCAATATCAATGCTCCAGGACTTTGCAAGGCTGGTGATGATTTTCCGCTCCTCCTTTGTAATGCTGCCATCGGCTGTAGCCAAATCAATCATGAAAGTGAGCAGATCCAGGCGCTGGGGAGTGGTGGAGTGCAGATGGAATTCTTTGGCGGATTTACTGAAGTGGTCCGCTATTTTTTCTTTTTTCAACGATGTAAGCTTGCGATTTTCTGCATCAAGATTAAATTTCTCATCATAATTCTTAGTCAGAAAATCGAGGATAACTTCTCCTTCTATTTGCTGGTATTTTCCATCTACGATTGATAGGATCATTAAAAGATGATATCCTGATTGTGCCAAATTCATGTTTTTCTGTTTTAGTCTGTTAATGCTTTAAAATTATCTGATTATTGATCCTGGAAGTTGTTCATTTCCGGGAGAAATAAAGGAGAGTTTGCCCTCCTCGTTTTCTGCCATCAGGATCATTCCTTTAGATTCCACGCCCCGCAGGCTCTTTGGCGTCAGGTTCACCACTACGCTAACTGGCAGGCCCTCAATTTCTTCAGGCTTAAAATGCTGCGCAATTCCTGACACGATTGTCCGCTCCTCAAATCCGACATCCACCAATAGCTTTAGAAGTTTATCTGCTTTCTCAATTTTTTCAGCTTTTAAAATTTTGCCCACGCGTAAATCAAGCTTCATAAAATCATCGAATTGAATTTCCTCCCTGGCCCCCGGAACTGTCCGCTCCGGGACAGCCTGGTTCGTTGCCTGGTTTTGGCGATTCAGTTTTTCCATTTGCTTCTCAATTGCCGCGTCATCTATTTTCTCAAAGATGAGTTCACCTTTTGTTATTTGCTGACCTTCAATTACCAGGTCCAACGATCCGGCATCTTTCCAGAAAAATTCTCCCAGGTTCAGCAGCGTTTTAATTTTTTCTGCCGTGTGGGGTAAAAAAGGCGCACCCAGGATAGCAAGATTGGCAACCACCTGCAGGCCCGTGTTCAGGATCGTTTTCGTCCGGGCTTCATCTGTTTTTATGAGCTTCCAGGGTTCATGGTCTGTAAGATATTTGTTGGCCAGCCGCGCCAGGTTCATGTATTCGTTCAATGCCTCCCTGAACCTGAATTTCTCAAGAGATGCGGCTATTCGCCCCGGGTAGTTGCTCAGCTCAGCCTGTAGTGCCGTTTCCGCTTCCGTCAGCGTTCCCCTTTGCGGAGCTTTACCGGCAAAATATTTATCCGTGAGCACAACCATCCGGTTCACCAGATTGCCGAGAATTGCTACCAGTTCATTGTTATTTTTTGCCTGGAAGTCTTTCCACGTAAAGTCATTGTCCTTATTTTCCGGCATAATGGAGGTGAGATGATAACGCAGCACATCCTCCTTTCCGGGAAAATCCTGCAGGTATTCATGAAGCCAGACGGCCCAGTTTCGCGAGGTGGAAATTTTCTGCCCTTCAAGATTCAGGAATTCATTGGCGGGAACATTTTTCGGAAGAATATAATCACCATGCAAATGCAGCATAATCGGGAAAATAATGCAGTGGAAAATGATATTGTCTTTCCCTATAAAATGAATGAGCCTGGTATCCTCATTTTTCCAGTATGGTTCCCAGCTTTTGCCCATTCCGCTGGCAAATTCCTTTGTAGCGGAAATGTAGCCAATGGGGGCATCAAACCATACGTATAGCACTTTTCCCTCTGCATCCTGCAGCGGAACCGGAACGCCCCAGCTAAGATCTCGCGTAATGGAGCGTGGGTGGAGCCCTTCCTTCAGCCAGGAGCGGCACTGCCCCAGCACGTTGCTTTTCCAGCCGGGATGGGTTTCCAGCCATTCCTGCACCCAATCCTGATACTTGTCAAGCGGCAGATACCAGTGCGCAGTCTCCTTTAGCTCAGGAACATTGCCGCTGATCACTGATCGCGAATTGATAAGATCAGCGGGATCCAGGCTGCTGCCGCACTTTTCACACTGATCGCCATAAGCACTCTCGTTGCCGCACACAGGGCAGGTGCCGGTAATGTACCGGTCTGGCAAAAACTGGTTATTCTCCCGGTCGTAAAACTGGCTGGTTATCTTTTTCTCAAATATTCCTTTTTCATGAAGATTGAGGAAAAAATCGCTTGCCGTTTTCTTGTGTAGCTCAGTGCTGGTACGGGAGTAAACATCGAAGCTGATCCCAAATTCCTGGAAGGAATTCCGGATCATCGCATGATATTTATCCACGATAGCTCTTGGAGTTACGCCCTCTTTTTTTGCTTTTAATTCGATGGCAACTCCATGTTCATCTGAGCCACAGATAAATGCCACTTCTCGGCCCTGCGATCGCAGGTAGCGAACGTAAATATCAGCAGGCAAATAGGCGCCTGCCAGATGCCCGATATGGATGGGGCCATTGGCATAAGGCAGTGCAGCAGTGATGGTATACCGGGTTGGGTTGGTCATTTTTCTAAATTGCGCGAAATTAATTATATGGGTATGAAAAGCGTTGCTGTTCCTCCGTTTTTGAAAAATGGCGATACGATAGCTATTGTTTCTACCGCCCGGAAGATAGCGCCTGATGAGCTGCTGCCGGCTGTCGCTGCGTATGAAAAGGAAGGGTTTAAAGTCAGGCTGGGCAAAACCATCGGCAGGAGTTTCCATCAATTTGCCGGAAGCGATAACGAGCGGTTAGCCGATTTCCAGGAGATGATAGATGATGGCGAAGTAAAGGCGATTATTTGCGCCCGTGGCGGATACGGAACCTCCCGGATCATTGACCGTCTAGATTTCTCCCGGTTTGAGCAGAAACCAAAATGGATTGTGGGATATAGTGATGTAACGGTGCTGCATTGCCATGTAGTGAAAAATCATGGTGTTGCCACGCTCCACGCCACGATGCCCCTTCATATGTTGAAGTGCGATCAGGATCAGGAGAGTTTTGATTCCCTGGTTGCAGTTTTAAAAGGTAAGATAAAAAATTATGATTTTGATCCACATTTGCTGAACCGCGCGGGGATGGCGTCAGGGGAATTGACCGGGGGAAATTTATCCATCATTTACAACCTGACCGGGACAGCGTCAGAGCCTGATACGGACGGGAAGATTCTTTTCCTGGAAGATCTTGACGAATACCTGTACCATGTGGACCGCATGATGGTGATGTTGAAGCGGGCCGGAAAGCTGGAGAACCTGGCAGGCCTCCTCATTGGCGGCATGACGGGGATGAACGATAATGCCGTTCCTTTCGGGCAGTCTGCTGAAGAAATTATTCGGGCGCATGTGGAGGACTATACTTATCCCGTGGCTTTCGGATTTCCGGCAGGGCATGGCCCTCGGAACCTGGCAATGGTTATGGGAATGCCTTCAACTTTAAATGTAAATAATAATGGCTGTTCAATTTCTTTTCAATCCTGAGTGTTTGTTTTATTTTTATATTAATATTTAAATTATTTTAAAATTAAATTTTTAAAAAAAAAAGCCCAGGAGGCGGCTTCACTTCAACTTTCCTTCCCGGCCAGCGTTTATTTTTGCGGACGCTAAATTTATGATCATTATAATGAAAAAGTCAATCTTAATCTTCCTGCTGCCAATCTTTTTGATGGTGGGATGCGATACGCAGGAAAACCAAAGCAGTGGAGATTCCGGCACTGATATTTTTGATGAAGACACAGCAACGCTGCCTGCTCAGCCGCGAGAGGAAACGGCAACAAAGCAAAACGACAGAAATGCCGGCAGCGCCATAACATTATATCATAATGACCGCTTTAATTTCTGCGTCTCTTACCCGCGTGAAACCTTTCAGCTTGATAAAGAATCACAAAATAATGATGGCAAAAGCTTCGTGAATATGGATGGCTTCCAGATGGAGGCTTATGGACGCAACCAGATTACCACTGACGAAACGCTGGAAGAAGCTTTTGAATTTGAGAAGAGTGAAAATCAGGACGAACAGGCAAGGAACATTACCTATTCCACAAAAGGTGATAACTGGTTTGTAGTTTCCGGAACAGAAGGGGGAAGCATTTTTTACCGGAAAACGTATCTTTTGGATGATCAATTCGTAACGCTCGACTTCAGCTACCCGGCAGAAGAAAAGAATAAGTTCGAGCCGGTGATGAAGCAGATACTTGAAAATTTTCCCGGCTGCAAAGGGCAGAAAGAAGAAGGACAGGGCACTTGAAACGGGGACCTTGTTCAGATTATCCCCTCCATGTAATTATTAAGTGGCAAATTTTATTTCCACTCTATTTTAGTTTTATTAAGAAAAGCAGCAATACCGCGCTTGCAGTCTTCGGTTTCGCGGGCGCGGGCGTTGTTTTGCGCGGCATAAGTCAGCGCTTCCATAGTTTCTTCGTGCTGAATTTCTGCGATCATTCTGCGCGTTATTTCGATAGAAGCCGGTGATGTATCGCGTGCAAGGTCCTCAGAGAAGCTTCTGACGTGCTGCGCAATTCTTCCGGCATCAACTACTTCATTGACAATTCCGAAACGATTCGCAGCTTCAGTTGCCGAAATGAGTTTGCCTGTCAGCAGCAATTCACGCGCTTTGGCCTCGCCAATTTTTCTGATGAGAAAAAACATAACGATGGCCGGTACAAATCCTATCCTTACCTCGGTGTATCCAAATTGGGCTTCTGGTACGGAGAAGATGAAGTCGCAAACCGTTGCCAGTCCACAGCCACCCGCAATGGCATGTCCTTCCACCTGCGCCACTACTACTTTGCTGCAAAAGTATATCTGACGGAAAAGCTCCATAAGGTGGGTGGAATCAGCAATATTATCCTCAAGCGTGTTTTGCTGCAACTGTTGCAGGTAAGCCAGATCAGCTCCGGCACTGAAAGCCTTGCCTTCCCCGCGCAAAATGATCACCCGGACCGAAGGATTCTCAGCGGCTTCATGAAGGGCCTGTTTCAGTTCAGCCACCATTCCATCGTTCAGCGCATTGCGTTTTTCAGGCCGGTTCAGCGTAATGTATTGGAGGTTCTGCTGCTGTTCGTTCTTCAGGAATTGAAATTGAGCCATAACATTTATTTTTATTGAGTACTGCAAAAGTGAGGATACCGGATGAAATATTCGGGCGCAGGTGGATATCCAAGCAAATTCAAACCTTCAAGGTTTTGGTGAGGATGGGCAGCATCTTCGAAAAGGACAAACTGAAAAGAAGCTATCTAATTTCTTAACTTGCAGTTTTTAAAATTGAAAACAGATGAAATACAAAGTAGCGTTAAAGAAAACCGAGGAAGGCTATAGCGTCAGTTGTCCGGGGCTTCCCGGTTGCTGGTCAGAAGGCAGGACAGAGGAAGAGGCGCTGGAAAATATTCGTACGGCTATTAAAGAATATCTCGAGGTCGCAAATGAACTGGCATAGCAGGATAATTCTGAGTTGCGCGAAGTAGAAATAGCGGCTTGATCAAATGCCCAAGTTACTAGGTATAAATCATAGGAAAGCTGTCCGCGCATTTGAAAAATCGGGATTTAGAATAGCCCGGGAAAGCAAGCACATCATCATGACGGATGGCCGGAAGATTCTTACCATTCCCCGTTCTAATCCTATAAATGCCCATACTATGGCGGGTATTGTTAAAGATGCTGGCCTTACGATTGAAGAATTCAAGAATCTGATTTAATTGTTCCGCAGTCCGTACCGGCAAACCCAACCCTTCAAGGGTTTCAAACCTTTGGTTTTGTGTGTGAGGGAACCAGATATTTCATGCTTATTTCAAATCAAAAATAAATCATTCCCGTTTAAACCCAACCTCCGAAAATCCAACCCGGTCCGTAAAAGCATTATTAAAAGTTCCTTTATAATTTAATTCATTAAATACCTTTATGAATTTGTCATATTCCGGGTACATCTTTTTGATGAGGTCATGGCTACCGGTAAGGTGATCCAGTTCAAGACCCCAATGTGGGCGTGCACCAAAGGCGTAGAGTTCTTCCTGAAAATGGCGCAACATGTCTACACGACCCAGCGACTGTGTCAGCGTTGTAATCTCAATCATGCAGGTGTCGGTTCCGTTCATCATGCTCATGTAGGCTTTGCTCGACTTCACAAATCTCAATGCAAAAGGAGAAGTAACATACTGCCCGCCATCCCCGGCCCGCTCGGCTGCTATTTCAAATATTCGCTCTACTGCCGGGAGGTAGTTGCTTAGCGGAAAACCCATCTCAATGGCTGTGCCGGTGGTTTTTACCTGCCGCAATCCCTGGTTCAGCACCAGGTAGCTTTTGTTGATGTAAGCTTCGTCAACGAGCGCTTTCAATGCACGGTCAATAAGTGCCGGGGTTTTTTTGGGCATTAATAGAAAAAGCTGGAGCATCACTTTAGGGGTGAAGCTGAAACTGAGTAGCAGGCTGGAAAAGAAATTCCGTCTGCCTGGAGGTCCTTTTGGCCGTTGTTGCACATCAATGTGTTTGCGCGTGGTGATAAGGCAGGTATAATCTCCATCGGTTTTATAAGGATTCAGGTAAACCTCAAAATGCTCATTTTTCTGCAGGATGCTGCCCTCAGCCAGCAGAGGCTTGAGCTGGCTCCATAGGATCAATTCGCGCGTTTCCTTTAGCCAGTAAGATGGCACTACTTCAATGATTAAAGAATACACAATTCCCAAGCAGCCCATGCTTACCACCGCAGCATAAAACCACTCATCATTCTGCACCAGAGGAATGTCCGGGTCATTGTACTTGAGCGGGTCTGTGATGCCATCCGAAGGCTCAATGCGGTACACCTTTCCTTCCGTTGTCACCATCACCATAGAGCGAACCAGATCAGGGTAGGAACCTAATTTAATCCCCGAGCCGTGCGTGGCCGTGGATATTGCGCCCATCAGCGTCTGCACATCCGAGCCGCCAGCGTTGGGCAGCGCAAGTCCTGCATCTTCTAGTTCGCCATTGAGTTCGCGCACGGTGATGCCCGCCTCAGCCTCGAACAGATGCAGCGAATTTGTCTCCTCCTTTAATATAGAGCGGTCAAGCTCCAGAGGCTCGTCAAGTCCGTGGGTATAAACCATAAAATCGGATGTGGTAACAATATTAGAAGCTGAATGGCCGGAACCCACAGCTTTTACCTTTATACCCAGTTCATCGGCCTCTTCCACAATATCAATCAGAGCTTCCAGGCTTTCCGGATAGAAAATGCGGAGCGGCTGTACTTTCTGGCTTTCGATAGCATTGTACCAGACTTTGCGCCTGCCGGTATTCCGCTTTTCAAGAGCCTCCATCAGGTTTTCCTCGCGGTCGCCCTTTCTCCTTTTGCGGGCAGCTTTGCGCGCTTCCTTACGGTCGTATCGTGCCTGGCGTCTTTCCTGCTTTTCCTTTTTGCGCGTGCTTCTGCGCTGTTCCCGCTCGCCTGCAGAGCGTGCTATGATTTCCTGTGCAAGGAGTTTTTCAGCGCGTATGTGCTCTGGCCTCACTTTTTTGCCGATCTCTTTTTCCAGTGCCGCAGCCGTCTTATCCAGCGAATTGAAGAGGTGCTCCTGCGCCTCTGCATCATCCTCATTCTGCTCCAGCCGTTCTACCAGCTTGCGAATTTTGCGTTCCTCCCTTCTTTGAAAGAAGAAGGAGAAGAATTGAGACATACCCATGATTCCTTCTTTTTTTGGATTAAATGTCTTGTTATCGTTAAGACAAAGATGCAGGAAGAAATTAATTTTTCGGAACTCAGAATATAAGATTTTAGACACAAAGGCTCTAAGACACAAAGGAACTCAAAGATTTTTATATTTACTGGAATCTTAATGAAATAAATGGAAAATAAACTGGTTATAAAGAATGGTGGTCTTGTTTTTATTTTTTAAAACTATAGTAACATTATATAAAAGGTAAACCAATTTTAAAATAAGGTTGGGCAAATTTTTACCACAAAGCGCACAAAGGTTTACCATAAAGTACACTAATTAATTTTTCTCTTTGCGACCGTTGCGCATCCCATTACGCTCTCTGCGGTTAAATCGCTCTTATTAAAGTTTTTGGAACGGCCTTATTAATTAATTTCGATATTCAATTAAAACCAAATATTTACGAAACAAACAAGTTGCTATAAATCGCTGGCTGAAATTTTTATTTTTTTCCTGCTATCTTTTTTTACATCTTAATCAATATTTCCCTTCCATTAATTGCCATTGACCACCGGCAGTTGTACCAAATATGATGTGTGCGATCATCAATTGGATGTAATAATTTCTTTTGTCAATTTCAGGAGGATCAGGATGTAGTTTAAAGTTAATTTCCCAAATGATAATGCCTGCAACGCCACTAAATGCTCCAAATATCATAGCATTGTCCCAGTGAGGATCTATTTTGGTGGATCTCCACACGGCCCAATAAGCAGTGGTAAAACCCATGCCCACAAGCAGATGCAGGATATATCCGAGCGGATGTTTTTCCTTGGGAATAAATAATCCCCTGGAAATTTTTCCTGTGAGGTGATTCAGCAGTTCCGGCTCCCGGTATTGTTTTTTGTCCTTTCTTGAAATACTATAGCTGAAAAGCGTCATAAATGCCGTTCCGGTTAAACTCGCTATCAGGATTTTTCCAAAGCTGCTCATAGGTTTCGTTTGGCAAACTAAAACATCTTTAAGTAGCAGAGGTTTATTGGAGGTGTGAAGAAATGAGCGATGCGACAAATCGAATGAGTATTTTTAAAAGCAAATAGACCTTAAATCATGACTAAAGTAGCAATCAATGGAATGGGACGTATTGGGCGTGCCACCTTAAAAATAATTATGAATAACGATGAGCTGCAGCTTGTGGCAGTAAATGATATTGTACCCATTGATGACATGGTGTACATGCTCCGTTATGATTCAGTTTACGGGCGCTATGAAAAAAACGTGGAGGCGGCTGGCAATAATCTTAATATAGGGGGAAGGGAAATTCGCTACCTGAGCGAAAAAGATCCTGCATCACTGCCGTGGAAGGATCTGAGGGTTGACCTGGTTTTCGAATGTTCAGGGCTTTTTACGCGCAAGGAAGATCTGGAAAAACATTTGAAAGCGGGTGCCGGAAAGGTAATTTTATCAGCACCGGCTAAAAGTGATGATGTGGCCACAGTGGTTGGTGGAGTTAATGAAGTAGATCCGGCAGCCAGGGTAATCTCTACAGCCAGTTGCACTACCACCTGCATTGCCCCGGTTATGGAGATCATGAGCCGCAGATTTGGTGTAAAGAAGGCTATGATGACCACCGTCCATGCCTATACATCTTCTCAGGGAATTGTGGATGGCCATAATAAAAAGCTGCGCAGGGGAAGGGCTGCTGCAATAAATCTGGTTCCAACCACTACCGGAGCCGCAAAAGCTGCCATTAAAGTGCTGCCTAAATTAAAGGACAAATTCGATGGAATGGCTATTCGCGGTCCCGTCCCGGCAGGATCAATATCCGACATTACAATTGTGACAGGAAAACGGACAACAGCGGAGGAAATTAACAACGCATTTATAGATGAAGCGAATTCTGGTCGCTACAGGAAAATAGTAGGCTTTAGCGATGAGGAACTGGTGTCTTCCGATATCATAAAGGATACCCGCGCTGCGATAGTGGATGGCACCAGTACACAGGTAGTGGATGGCGACCTGGTGAAAATACTCGCCTGGTATGATAACGAATGGGGATATGCCAGCCAGATGGTGAAGGAAGGTGTGCGGATCAGTGCGCTTCAATCAAAATCCGTTTAATCGCTACTATGCCTCAAATCATCACATGCACCCCCAATCCTGCACTGGATCTGAGTACAAGTACAGATAAATTTATTCCTGAAGAAAAGCTACGTTGTGCAAAGCCGCTTCGCGAACCGGGCGGAGGTGGAATAAATGTAGCCCGCGCATTAAAGCGGTTATGTTGCGATGCAACGGCAATTTTTCCCTCTGGCGGGCCTACCGGTGAAATGTATGAATCGCTGTTGGCTAAGGAGAAAATTGACCAGCATCCGCTTAAGGTAAAAAGCGCCACACGGGAAAGTATAATGATCACGGATAAGGAGCATAACGATCTGTATCGTTTTATTTTACCGGGAGGCGAATTGGAAGAAAGGGAATGGCAAATGCTGCTTGACCTTGTGAATGATTATGCCGATGCGGATTATTTGATAGCCAGCGGAAGCCTGCCGCCCGGTGCGCCTGAAAACTTCTACGCCCGTCTTTCCCGGAAAGCCAGGGAGCATAATGTGCGCTTTATCCTTGATACTTCAGGAACGGCATTATGCAAGATTACCGAGGCCGGTGCATTTCTGCTGAAGCCAAATAAGAATGAGCTGGCAGCGCTGGTAGGCCGAAAACTGACCAATGAAAGCGATTGGAAAAATGCGGCAGAAGAGGTTATTAATAAGTATGATATTGAAGTGCTGGTTGTTTCCCTGGGAGGTGAAGGGGCAATCCTTGCCACCTCCCGAAATATAGAAAAACTGGCTGCACCACAGGTTGAAAAACAAAGTTCGGTGGGGGCCGGAGACAGCATGGTGGCGGGCATCGTATCGAAGCTCATAGAAGGAATGGAGATCAGGGAAGCGGTGCGTTATGGCTTATGTTGCGGAAGTGCCGCCATCATGACTCCGGGCTCTGAACTGCTGCATAAAAAGGATGCGGATGAATTATTTGAAAAAATAAGGAGTGAAAATCCTGATTGAAGGTATTTTCACGCTGGATTTCCAATCCTGTGTTCACTGTCCTGAATAACTCCGCCTGACCTGCCTAAGCATAATAAGCTCTTTGCACTCTTCACGCACAGGAACCTCCTGAATCGCCCAATAATCTCCTGCCATCTTGTCAGCAAAGAGGCTTGATTTTTCTTACTTTTGCGCTTCCGTTTCAGAAGAAGAGGCTAATAAAAAGGATATGCAAGAATTAATATTAGATAAGAAGATTGAGGAGAAACGCCAGGGAGAGATTTTTACAGCCGGAGCACCGGCACCGGGCGCGGGCAAGAAATTATACCTCGAAAGCTACGGCTGCCAAATGAATTTCTCTGACAGCGAGATAGTAGCTTCTGTGATGATAGAAAACGGTTTTGAACCAACACCCCTCATAGAAGAGGCGGATGTTGTGTTCATCAATACCTGCGCAATTCGCGATAAAGCGGAACAGCGGATCCGGGAAAGGCTGAAGAACTTTCAGCACCTGAAGCTGAAGCGGCCGGATATGGTGATCGGAGTGCTGGGATGTATGGCTGAACGCCTCAAGCAGAAACTGCTGGAAGAGGAGAAGATCGTAGACCTCGTGGCCGGACCGGATGCATATCGCGAGCTGCCCAACCTGGTTGGTACAGCGGGAACCGGCCAAAAGGCGGTAAACGTATTCCTCAGCCGCGAAGAAACCTATGCAGACATCAGTCCTGTGCGGCTGGACAGCAACGGGGTAACGGCCTTTATCAGCATCATGCGCGGATGCGACAATATGTGCTCGTTTTGCGTGGTCCCCTTTACACGTGGCCGGGAGCGAAGCCGCCATCCTCACAGCATTGTTGCAGAGGCGACAGATCTCTTCAACCGGGGCTACCGTGAGGTAACGCTGCTCGGCCAGAACGTAGATTCCTATTGTCTCAAAGCCGAAACCGGGGATGAGGTCAATTTTGCAAACCTGCTGGAAATGGTGGCACAAGTGAATCCATTGCTCCGTGTGAGATTTTCAACTTCACATCCCAAAGATATTACGGAAGAGGTAGTCCTAACCATGAGCCGTTACAAAAATATTTGCAACTACATCCATCTTCCTGTACAGGCAGGGAGTTCCAGGGTTTTGGAATTGATGAACAGGGGCTATTCCCGCGAATGGTACCTTGACCGGGTGCAGATGATCCGCAGCATTGTTCCGGATATGGGACTTAGCACGGACATTATTACGGGGTTTTGCAGCGAATCGGAGGATGAGCATCAGGAAACACTGAGCCTCATGAAGTTGGTTCAGTATGACTTTGCTTACATGTTTATGTATAGTGAAAGGCCCGGAACGCTGGCCGCAAAGCGCTACGCTGATGATGTACCGGAAGCTGTAAAAAAACGGAGACTCCAGGAAGTGATCGCCATTCAAAAGCAAAATTCAGAAGAAAGCAACAGGCAGGATATCGGCAAAACATTCCGGGTGCTGATTGAAGGAACCTCGAAAAAATCAGATGAAATGCTGAAAGGACGGAATGACCAGAATAAAATGATCGTCTTCCAGGCAGAAGGATACAAAAGGGGCGACTACGTGCAGGTGGCAGTGCATGACTGTACCAGTGCTACACTCTTGGGCAAGATCGTGGAAAAGGATGTGGCTATTCATGAGGTTAAATCCGTTTAATAGAAACTTAATCCTTACTGGCTGGAAACACCAGGATATAATTGGCATTTAAAATTAAAAAAGGAAAATATTTCAACCGTGAAAATGAAAAGTTTAAACATTCTTTTAATAGGACAATAAACATCTCAATTAAAAATTAAGAAGTGGATCCAGAAATTTTAAGTATTAAGAACAGGTTCGAAATTGTAGGTAATTCGCCCGTGCTTCTGCGGGCCATTGAAACGGCAAAGAAGGTAGCACCCACGGATATGACCGTCCTCATTGTTGGCGAAAGCGGTGTGGGGAAGGAGGCGTTTTCCAAGATCATTCACAGCCTGAGCAAGCGGAAGCATGGAAAATTCATCGCAATAAACTGCGGGGCGATTCCTTCAGGAACAATTGATTCGGAACTTTTCGGACACGAGAAAGGCTCCTTTACCAGCGCGCACGAAGCCCGTAAAGGCTACTTTGAAACTGTGGATGGCGGAACCATTTTCCTGGACGAGATCGGTGAACTTCCGCTGGAAACGCAGTCGCGGCTGCTGCGGGTGCTGGAGTCAGGCGAATTCATAAAGGTGGGCTCCTCTAAAACGCAAAAAACCGATGTACGCGTAATAGCAGCAACCAACAAGGAATTGTACCGGCATACTCAGGAAGGAAAATTCCGCGATGATCTCTATTACCGCCTCAGCACAGTAACCATAAAGATCCCGGCCCTGCGCGAGCGGAAGGAAGACATCGGCCTGCTCTTCACCAAGTTTGCTAACGACTTCAGCTACAAGTACCGCGTACCTTCCCTGGAGCTGACCCGGGAAGCAGAGGAGCAATTGAATAAATTTTCATGGCCCGGAAATATTCGGCAGCTCAAGAATTTCGTTGAGCAGCTTTCTGTGTTAGAGCAGGAAAGAAAACTTACAGGAGCGGCCATCGAAAATAATCTCCCGGAAGAGCCTTCGCAGCAAATTGCATTACGTCCGCAAGGACAATCCGCAGGTTTCGATGGGTTTAGCGAACGTGAAATTCTATACAAGTTTCTTTTTGAAATAAAAAAGGATCTGTCAGAAATGAAGGCGACCATGCATGAATTGGCAAAAAATGTAAATGAAACGGGAAGAGAAATAAACGACAATATTTCGCCACTGAAGCACCGCCTGCTGAAAGCGGCTCACAGTAATGAGAACGAGCCTTTATTGCACCAGGAAGAATATGCCGTTCCCAGTAGCTTCCGTGAGGAGGAAGTATTGGTGGACTCTAGCGAAGATGATGAACCAGAAGAAGTACTTTCTCTGCAGGTGGTGGAAAAGGATATGATCCGCAAGGCCTTACAGAAATTTAAAGGCAAACGCAAGCCTGCAGCAGATGAACTTGGAATTTCCGAACGCACTCTCTACCGGAAAATTAAGGAATATGATTTGGAGTAAAAATGCTCCCCATCCTTTATGGCTGGATTTTTCAATTATAATTTTGAAGAATGTTAAGAATCACCGGTGTCGGTTTATTTAATTATTTATTAATTGAATGAAAAAATATCTTTCCTTTTTTTGTCTTATTTGGATAATCCTGTTTGTCCCCGGCTGCATAAGTTATACGCTGAGCGGAGCACAGATTGATCCTTCAATCCAAACGGTTTCGGTGGAGACCTTTCCCAACCAGGCGGCATTAACCATTCCTGCCGTAAGCCAGACATTCAGCGAAAAACTCAAGAACAAATTCATCCGGGAAACGCAATTGGGCGTGGTGAGAAACAATGGAGATATGCAATTTAGCGGGGCCATTACCAGAATATACACCAATCCGGTGGCCATCCAGGGCAATACCACGGCTTCCCTGACGCGCTTCACGATGGAGGTAAATGTGATCTTTGTAAATACTAAAAACGAGAAGGAGAGCTTCGAGCAGAACTTTTCGGCATTCTCTGATTATGATAGCCGGCAAAATCTTCAGCAGGTGCAGGATGCATTAGTAGAAGAGGTTACAGATATTATTGTACAAGAAATTTTTAATAAAGCAGTAATTAATTGGTAAAATGAAAAAGGAAACGCTTCATCAGCTTCTGCAAAACCCGGAAAAGCCAATGAACCAGGAAGAATCAGAACTTCTGAGGCAGGTAATTGGGGAATATCCTTATTTTCATTCTGCCCGTGCATTGTTCACTAAAACCCTGAGTGACCGCAATACAATTAATTTTGAGAAAACACTGAAAACAACCGCTGCCCATAGCGCTGACCGCAGTGCGCTTTATCATTTTTTATATAAAGACAAAACAAAACAAACATGGAATTTATCAACGGAAAAATCCGAAGAGGATGTTGCTACGACATCATCACTTGAGAAGGCAAAACCTGCTCCAACTCCAGAAGTTGAAAATGAACCGACAAGATCAAATGAAGAAGAGGCTGCAGCCGTAAGAGAAAATGAAGCAGAAAACGAAATTAAAGAAGTAATAGAAGCTAAGGATGAAGAGAAGCCGGTCAGCACATTCCGGGAACCGGAAGCTGAAACTGCGGTAGAACCGGAATCAGAAAGCCCTGCTGAATTAAATGTTCCGGAAGAAACCAGCGCTCCGGGAGAAACAACGATGGCCGAAACTGCGGCTGAAACGAAAACGGAGGAGGATATTCCCGTAGTTTCAGAAACCGGTACAGATAAGGAGAAGGAAGCAGAGGAAATGACGGAAACCTCTGATACCGGTCCAGAGGAATTTACGGAGTTGCCTCAAAACACTGAGGAGCAAGACGCGGAACAAGTTGAGGAGACGAATCTCCCTGAACCCTCATTACAGCATGACAGCCCAGCTTTACAAACGGCAGAACCTGTTGCGGAGATAAGCACACCGGAGACAAAGAGGATGGAAGAAAGTGCGGATGTTCCTTCTGAGGACAAAGAAAATGATAGGTCTGATCAGGAAATACCCGAAATGGTTGTTGAAGAACCTGGAGTTGTTCATACAGAGGAAAATACAGTTCAGTCACGAACGGAGGTTTTGGATACCGATGAAGATCTGTCTGAGGCCGAAGAATCTCCGGATTCAGAGGAGGTGACGGCTGCGGAGGATACTGCGATGCAGCCTGCGTCAGTGGTAGACGAAAGCCCTGAGGATGCAGGCAGGAAGAGCTTTATTGAATGGCTCCACTATTATAATGACGAGAGTGGAGCCCCTGAAATCATAGTAGAAAATACGCAGAAGGAAAAGAGTGTATCTCCTGAAGAGAAAAGGGAAAAATATTTAAGCTTTGAGTTCAAAAGCAGACCGGCACCCGCAGATGTCACTGAGATCATTGATAAATTCATTGAAGAATCGCCTAGGATAAAACCGCCCAAAACTGAGTTTTATTCGCCATCCGCGATGGCCACCCGAAGTGCAGAGGAGGATGATGAGCTATTTTCGGAAACGTTGGCACGGATCAATGCAGAGCAGGGTAACCTGAAGAAGGCCATAGAAATGTATGAGAAATTAGGAAAAAAATATCCTGAGAAATTTAGTTACTTTGCGGCCCTTATTAAGGATTTAAGACACAAATCAAGAAATTAACATGTTCACTTTTGTAGTAATATTTATCATGATCGCCTGCGCATTGCTTGTGGTAGTGATCCTTGCGCAGAATCCAAAAGGTGGCGGACTGAACGCATCATTTGGAAGCATAGGAAACCAGATCATGGGAGCACGCCAAAGCGTGGATTTCATGGAGAAGGCCACATGGTACCTGGCAATTGGGATCATTGTCCTTTCCCTGGGTTCTAACTTCTTTATGCCAACTATGGGGGGACCGGAAGATGAAAGGCGAAGCCGCCTGGAAGACCGGGTAGAAGGCATGGCTCCTCAAAACCTGAACCAACCACCTCCGGGCACGCAGCAGCAACAACAACAGGGCGAGGGAACTCCTCCTCCTCCTCCTCCTCCCGCTGAAGAATAATATGGGTTTTGAGATATTGAATATAGAAGGCGCTTATACAGCGCCTTTTTTTTGTGCCCGGCTTTTTTCATTTCCACGATTATTTCATGCTCCTGAACTTTTTAGTGGCCGGATGCTTCTTAGGGTAAAAAATCAAACTATAGAATTATGAAAAGATCAGCAACGGCAATATGGGAAGGGACCGGCAAAGAAGGCAGCGGGCACCTGGCCTCCCAAAGTGGTGTGCTTAATAAAGCGCGCTATTCAGCCAAATCCAGATTTGAAGATGAAAATGGGACAAACCCGGAAGAACTTATAGCTGCAGCGCATGCAGGATGTTTTGCTATGAAACTCGGATTCATCTTGGAAAAAGCAGGTTATACACCCGATAAGCTGGATGTAAAATGTGAGATTACGCTTGAGGAAGGTACCATTACCCAATCGCATTTAACTTTGAAGGCTGGCATAAAGAATATTGACGAATCCAAGTTCAAAGAACTGGCAGAAGAAGCAAGGAAAACCTGCCCGGTATCTAAATTACTGGATACTGAAATTGAATTGAATGCCACTCTGGTTAACTAAAGCCGGGTGAGCCACAAGAGTCTCCTTCCGGGGTTCTCCCGCAAAATCCGGAATCGTGCTAAAACGACATCAGCCGCTGAAAGTACAAGGTAGTTCAGCGGCTGATGTTATGTATGTTCCCTTGACTCCACCCCGCTTTTGGCGAAGATGGATCCGAACTCCAGATCACTTCATATCCTGAAGAACGGAAGTAGCTTCAAAGAGGTGAACATCTTTGCGAATATTCTTATAGAATTCCTCGATCATGGCTATCCTTGTGGTATCCATGCTTGCTTCAGGATTTGCATGCGGCATGGGCAATACTGTGAATCCTTCAATTTCCTTTTGCACATTTTTGTATTTATCTGCTTCCTCTTTTACCTTTTCCTGATGGGCGCGGTATTTTTCCAGGTGGAGCGGATATAGGGTTTTCTTGCTTTGCTCATCCAGGCGCCTTGCATTTGCCTGCACCATTTCAAAAGTGTGATTGGTATTGATCCGGCTCATACTCTGTTGTTCCAGAACTTCCAAAGGCGCGGTAGTGGTCCAGGTGCTATAATTTACGGGCTGAATCTGGCTCCATTGCATAGGATGATCCAGTTCCTTTTCGCCTACTTCGAGATATTGATAGGCATCCGGCAAGATAATATCAGGCGTAACCCCGCGCAATTGGGTAGCGTCTCCATTGATCCGATAGAATTTTTGCAGCGTAAGTTTCACAGAACCCAGGGGTTTGAGATCATTGTATTCGGCTGGCAGGAAGCGGTCAAGCTCCACAAATTGCTGCACCGTTCCTTTCCCGAAGGTGGATTTGCTTCCCATGATCACCGCTCGTTTGTAGTCCTGCATGGCAGCAGCCATAATCTCGGAAGCACTGGCGCTGAACTCGTTCACCATCACTACTAATGGTCCTTCATACTGCACAGCAGGATCTTCATCCGCCAAAACATAAGGTGCTCCTTTCCGTGCCTTTATCTGAACAATGGGTCCTGATTCTATAAAGAGACCCGCCATATCCACTACATCCTGAAGAGACCCGCCTCCATTGTTTCGCAGATCAATCACCAGTCCTGATATATTTTGTGCCTTCAGTTTTTCCAGTTCATTGGCTACGTCAGTGGAGGAGCTTCTTCCGCCTTTATTGTTGAAATCAGCATAAAAGCTGGGAAGCTGGATGTACCCGATTTTCTTCTCACTGTCCGGATGTTTCAGGAGAGCAGACTTGGCGTAGGTTTCTTCTATTATTACGATGTCACGGATGATCGGGATCACGGTGATGGTACCATCAAGTTTCTTGACGGTGAGGCGGACTTCGGTGCCCTTTTTTCCACGAATCAGCTTAACAGCTTTATCCAGCCGCATATCCACAATATCAACCGGCTCATCACTTCCCTGGCCTACTTTCAGGATCATATCGCTTACCTCCAACTCCCCCTGGCGGTGCGATGCACTTCCGGGAACAATTCGCTGAACGGTAATATAGCCGTCCTTCTCCTGAAGCGTTGCACCAATACCTTCTAGCTGCCCGCTCATGGAAATGTCGAAATTCTCTTTGTCCTGAGGAGGGAAGTAACTGGTATGCGGATCATAAGTATTCAGGATCGCATTTATATAGACAGTGAGCCTGTCTTCTTCCTCAAGCCGGTTCAGCCGGGAAAAGAGGTCGTCATGGCTTTTCTTAACACCCTCACGCGCTTCTTTTTCCAGAGTTGCAAATTTCTTTTGCTCCACGGTTTCATCGTTTTCTTTAAGCGCCTTCTCCTGTCGTTCCACCGCATTGAGCAACCGGGTCATTGTCTGGTATTTCAGATATTTTCGCCATTCCTCTTTCTGTGCTGCTTCATCAGCAGGGAACTCCCGTTTTTTTGTATCAAGCTCTATTTGCTCATCCTTTTTAAAGTCGAAGGGCTTGCTGAGGATTTTTTGGTAATAACCCTCAGCTTCCTTCACACGCTTATTGATCAGATCCTCTGAGAAGTCGAAGAACTCAAAGGAATTCTGCCTGATCTGGTCGTCAATTTTGGTACGGTAGGCTTTCAGTTTTTCCACATCAGATTGTACCAGGAAGCGCTTGGTAGCATCCAGCCGTTCCAGATACAGATCAAAAGCCTTTTCAGAAAACTCGTCATTGATCTCGATAGCTTCAAAATGGCTGGATTGCAGCCCTTGCATGATCAGCTCCAGCATTACGGTGTTTTTGCGGTCGTTTTCCGTTGGGGGCGCATAGGAGCAAAAGGTGAAAACCATCAGGAAAACCGGCAGGTACTTAAATATTTTAAAATTCATCTGACTTAATATTATATGTGTTTCTGTGGAATCTTCTATTAAGACACAAATTAATGCCATTGTTTTTGGAGACGCCTCTTTATTAACATATTTTATAATAACAACGAAAACCGTGACAGAGAGATGACAGCTATACTATTAATATTCGGCCTGAGGTGAAGCGGGATTTTATAAGAGACTGCAAGGAAACCGGAAATCCAGGATTTTTACCAAAGGTGAAAAGAGACGGAGGTTAGGGATATTAGATTACAGGCTTCGGACAGGAAAAATGAAAACGGATTGACAGGAAATTCAGAGTTGGAGCTGATTGATCCCATGCCTGAATTTATTTTTTTATAGTCCCGCTGCTTCTCGGAGAGGCAGAAAGACAGAAACGGGGGTGATTACCACGAATAAACGATCCGCTATTGCTCCCTCCCTTACAGATGTTTGAGCAATTCAGTATGTAAATTTTTCGCAGGGCAGCGGCAGATCATCTTTGTATTGTCAAACGGGAAGTAATTAAAAATATATAAATAGACACCTTGCCCCGTTTATTTCGCGGCAAGAGCAAGAAATTATCATAGGTTGTTTTTTGGGTTGGTTGGGGAGATAGCTGCACGCTTAATTGGGTGCAGCTATTTTCTATTTATACCCATCCTGATATTGTTATCAGCTCCGGAGGTGTTGGCTTCCGTGCCGTAATCGGGCTCTTAAAATCTTACCGGAAAATCTCATTCGCTGCCATTTATTGAAAATATTTGCCGCGTAATGTCAGATTTTTGCCCTGTTATGGAACAACAACAGCGGTTTGTGAGCTTACGGGTTATATATCCATCGCCTCATATTATCTTTCAAATATTTCTATTCTAATCTTTTTGATTACCATAAAAAGCCTGGAAAGGAGGAATATAGAAACAAATGGGCAAACCGCCAAGCTGCAATTAAACCTGTGGTTGACATTCCCTTCGCCTGTGAAACATTGGATTTCCTGTACCTATTGCATGAAAAGTAAGTTACTGATAGCATCGCTGTTTTTTCTGATGCCAGGGTTGTCCCCCGCACAAACCTATGATCTCCGGTTCGACCGCATTTCGGTAAATGAGGGACTGTCGCAAAGTGCTGTATACGATATTTTACAAGACAGCACCGGCTATATGTGGTTTGCCACCGCAGACGGGCTGAACCGGTTCGATGGCTACGAATTCGTTCATTATAAATACCGTTCGAATGACACCCATTCCATTCCGGACAATTTCGTTAACTGCCTCTATGCCGATCAGCAACGCAATCTCTGGATCGGCACCTATGGAGGTGGCCTCACCCGCTACAATCCCCTCTCCGAAAATTTTACGCATTATAGAAAGGAACCCGGTTGTGAAAATTGCCTCGCAAACAATAATGTATTTACCATAGCGGGCGACAAGGAAGGTAATATATGGATTGGCACCAACCACGGACTGTCCCGGCTGGACGCGGTAACAGGCAACATCAGAAACTACCTTCCTGAAGGCGTTAAAAGCTACAGCATATTTTCCATTCTCCAGGATGAAAAAGGTTATTTATGGATTGGAACAGACCGGGGAGTGAATATTTTTTATCCCGAAAAGGAAACCTTCGCCCACATTTTACAGGAAACAGATTCGCTATACGAAGCAGATCCTGTAAACTGTATTTACCGGGATAAAGACCACGGATTGTGGTTTGGCAGCAGCAAAGGACTGCAGTTTTATGATCCGGTTACTTCCACGTTCAGGCAGTATCTCCATGAACCCGAAGACCCTTCCAGCCTTTGCAACAACGATATACAGGAAATTTATCAGGATGATCAAAACCGGATCTGGATTGCTACGGATGGCGGCCTCAGCATGTTTGACAAAAAAAAGCAACGCTTTTTCAATTACTACCATGACCCGGCAGATCCACGAAGCCTCAGCAGTAATAACCTGGATGCCGTTTTCCAGGACCGCTCCGGAGTAATTTGGGTAGGAACTTCTAACTCAGGGTTGAGCAAAATGGACTGGCGTCAGAACCAGTTTGACCTGTACCAGTCAAGACCGGGAGATAAAAAAGGCCTGCGTGACAATAGCATCTTTGCATTATTGGAGGACACCGGGCATAACATATATGTAGGAATGGAAGGCGGTGGTCTGAATAAAATTGTACAGGAAAGGGATAGCAGCGGACGCATCATTTCAGAAAAATTCATCTGGTATAGGGCTGATGCGAAAAAATCGGGCAGTCTGAACAGCGATAAAATACGCGGGTTGGCGCTGGATACCAGTGGCAATATCTGGGTTGCGACCTTAGGCGGAGGGTTGAATAAATTCGATCCGGAGACAGAGCAATTTAAAAGCTATCAGTCGACACAGGGGCTGAAACATACCATTAGCAGCAACTTCCTTTATTCTGTTTTGGTGGATAAACAGGGGATCGTATGGGCCGGTACTGATGACGGACTCTGCAGGTTTGATCCGCGAACTGAGAAATTCAGATCCCTCCGTGTGGATACCGCCAACTTCAGGAGTTTTAGCAGCAATTCGGTTTTTGCCATTAAAGAAGACAGCAAGGGCAGGTTGTGGTTCGGCACTTTTGGGGGTGGCCTGGCGCTTTATGATAAGGAACACCACACCATTGCAAAGCATTACCGCAATGATATTCACGATCCCTTTAGCCTCAGTAATGATAAGGTAATGACAATTTTTGAAGACAGCAAGAACCGGCTCTGGGTAGGCACCTTTGGCGGTGGGTTGAATTATTTTGATCCGGAGACCGGGCGGTTCTTTTCGTTGTCAGAAGCGGAGGGTTTGCCGAATGACGTGGTGTACGGTATCCTGGAAGACAGCCAGGGAGCATTTTGGATCAGCACCAACCGGGGCATCTCCCGGTTCGAGGTGCCGGGAACGATCTTCAGCTATGGAGGGACATGGAACCAAAGATTCAAGAACTTCGACCATTCTGATGATCTTCAAAGCAATGAATTCAACCAGGGTGCATATCTGAAGGCGGATGACGGAAGAATGTATTTCGGTGGCATCAATGGATTGAATGCATTTTATCCTGATCGAATTAAGATGAACGCATACGTTCCGGAAATTGGGGTCGCGATGTTCCGGCAACTGGCCATCCCTTTACCTTATGAGCAGAAACTGCGGCAATACGAGGAAATGGTACTTGACTACAAGAGCAATTTCATTTCCTTCGAATTCACGGCTTTCAACTACATCAATCCAGGTAAGAATGAGTTTGCATACAAGCTCGAAGGGTTGAACGATCAGTGGATATATTCAGGCACCCACAGGTTTGTGTCGTTCACCAATCTTGATCCCGGAGAATATATGCTTCATGTACGGGCATCCAATAATGATGGTGTATGGAACGCAGCCGGCAAGAAGATCCCTTTTACCATCGCATCCCCGTTTTGGCTTGCCTGGTGGTTCTTACCATTGGTTTTAGTTCTCAGCTTTGTATTTCTGGGGTATGTCTTTTATCTGGTGTTGCGCAACTTCAGGCAACGCAGCCGCAGCCAGGTAATGGAATCGAAGCTGAAAGCAGCCTGGGCAGAAGGGGAAAGCGTAAAAGCCCGCCTGGCTTCACTCAGGGCACAGATGAATCCCCATTTTATATTTAATTCTTTGACCAGCATCCAGCATTATATAGCCAACAATGACCCTGAAGCCGCGAGGAATTATCTTACTAAATTTTCAAGCCTGATGCGTAAGATCCTGAATAATTCCAACCAGGATTACATTACGCTGGAAGAGGAACTGGAGACCCTGAAGCTATATGTAGAGCTGGAGGCCCTGAGATTTGAAGATAAATTTGAATATCTCGTGGAGATGGATCCGGAAATTGACCCTGAGAATATGGAAGTTCCCGCTTTGTTGCTCCAACCCTATGTGGAAAATGCTATAAAGCACGGGCTGATCAATAGGGAAGGTAGAGGTTACCTGAAAGTTATTCTGAAGAAGGAGAATGAATGGATACGATGCATAATTGAAGATAATGGGATAGGAAGGGAAAAGGCGCAGATGATCAAAGCAAGCAAGCAATTGCAATACAAGTCATTAGGAATGCAGATGACCCAAAACAGGTTGGAAATTCTGCATGAACTGGGCGATAAACATGTATTCAAAATAACCGATTTAAAAGATGACAAGGGCAATCCGGCCGGAACGAGGGTAGAAATACTGATACCATTAGAATCCAGCCTTGTATATTGAGCCCGAATTTGAGAATTGAACTAAACATGAAGAGCGATGATAAAGGCCATAATAATTGACGATGAGCGCAAGAGTGGAGAAAACCTGAAGGCGCTGATAGAGAAGTATTGTAAACATCTGAAGGTGATTGCCACAGCCGATTCAGTGGAAAGTGGAATTGAGGCCATTGCCAATGAAAAACCGCAACTGGTTTTTTTAGATATTGAATTGAACAACGGAACCGGTTTCGATATCCTGAGCAGCCTTGACAGTACTGACTTCGAAGTAATCTTTACCACCGCATTTGAACAATACGCCCTGAAAGCGATCAAGTTTGCAGCGGTAGATTACCTGCTTAAACCTATTGATGTGGAAGAACTCACGGCTGCGGTGTTTAAAGCGGAAGAGCGCCTGAACCACCGCGAGGCAAATAAAAATTTTGAGGTGCTCATGCAAAATCTTAAATCAGCATCTTCAAACCATAAAATTGCCCTGCCTACAACGCAAGGGCTTACCTTTGTGCCGGTAAGCCATATTTTGCGTTGCGAAGCTGACGGAAGTTACACATGGTTTTACTTTAAGGATGGCCGGAAGCTTATCGTTAGCAAGAAGATCAAGGAATACGAGGAGTTGTTGTCTGCCTATGGATTTTACCGCGTTCATCATTCCCATCTGGTCAATATGGAAGAAATTGAAAAGTATGTTCGGGGAGACGGAGGATATGTGGTGATGACAGATGGGACAATGGTGGACGTATCCAAAAGAAAGCGGGAGCATTTCCTCGCAGCGCTGGACAAGGCATAATCAGATGAATTAAAAGAGGGTAAAAAAAACAGAAAGATGCGTACACGAGCGGATTAAATATGAAGGCAAAGCTTTAATCCACTTATATCATCCTGTTTTCCACTTATATATTTGCCATTTTTTGACACGCTCAGACTCATTACTTTTATCCCGGAATTAGATTCCAGTTCACAGTAAAATGGGATCGAAAAGAAAGATGAAATATTTATTTTTCTTTTAAAAGAATTGAAAATGAGGCTCTTGTTGCTTTTTGCAGGATAGAGCAAAGGGACATTGCCATATTTTTTTGCATTTTTGGACACATTTTTTTCAAAAACTGGATATCATGAAGATAAAGTTACTTCCTCTCGTACTGTCAATGTTATTCATCTCCGTTTGCGGCTGGTCGCAATCCTCACCAGGTGAGGTAAGCGGACGAATAACCGATGCTCAAACCGGAGAACCGATTATGTTTGCCAACGTGGTGGCAGAGCTAAACGGAGCGCAAAAAGGCGGATCAGCGACTGATGTTGAAGGCTATTATACGATCAAGCCTCTGACGCCCGGATCCTACACCATCAGAGTTACCTATGTGGGTTATCGCCCTTTCGAATCAAGAAATGTTATAGTTAACGCTGGGAGAATTACTAAGGTGGATATTAAGATGACCTCTTCGGCTACCCAACTTACCACCGTAGATTTTGTGGAATACGTGAAGCCATTGATCGAGCTGGATGAAACCACCCAGGGCGAAACGATTACGAAAGAAGAAATCAAGGCACTTCCAACCCGAAGTGTAAACCAGGCTGCCGCTATTGCCGGTGGTGTATATTCCAAGGATGGCGGAACCCCCAATATCAAAGGTGCAAGAACCGATGCTACGGAATATTATATTGACGGAATGAAGGTTCGCGGGCGTCTCAGCATGCCGCAGAATGCTATTGAGCAGCTTCAGGTAATAACAGGTGGGGTTCCTGCCGAATATGGCGATGCTATAGGAGGGATTATCAGCATTACCACAAGGGGGCCATCCACCCGGTTTGGCGGTGGTTTAGAGCTTATTTCTTCAGAGATGTTTGATCCTTATGGCTATAATCTCCTTGAGGCAAACGTGACAGGACCGCTGATCGTAAAAGACAAGGATGACAGGCGCGACTCCGTGATGTTAGGATATTTCCTGGCAGGGAACGTTAGCCGTACCAGGGACAATGATCCTTCTGCGATTGGTATTTATACAATAAAAGATGATGTGCTTGACGAGATTCAGCGAAATCCTATTCGTCCTGCTCCTGGAGGTATTGGTTTTGTCCCGGCTTCCGAATTTCTTACCCAGGATGATTTTGAATTGGGTAAAATAAAGCCCAATACTGATGAGATCAATTTTAATCTTTCAGGGAAACTTGATTTCCAGCCTGTTAAGAATTTTAATGTGACCGCTGGAGGACAGTTTGGATATAGAAATTACAATGAATATATCTACAGCTATTCCCTGGTCAACAGCAGCAATAATCCCCAGGTGATCAGGAGCAACTATCGGGGATACCTGCGTTTCGGACAAAATTTCGATTATGACTCAGCCTCGACCATTAAGAATGCATATTATTCCGTTCAGGTTGATTATTCAAAGCAATACTTTACCCGCCAGGATGATACGCATAAGGATAATGTTTTTGACTATGGGTACCTGGGATCTTTTGAAACCTACAGGGCACCGTTTTATGCACTGGATACCATTGTAGTGAATGGCCAGAAAACTTATACCAATGTGTTACAGGGCTATCAGGATACCCTGGTGAAATTTACACCGGCAGGCCTGAATCCCACTACAGAAAATTATACTAAACAATTTTTTGATTTGCAGGACGGGGATGTTAGTAGCCTAAATGAGGTTGTGGCCTTTGGTGGCCTTAGAAACGGGGACGCACCACGGATCATTTATTCTCTTTGGAACAACAGTGGTGCGCAATACCCCAATTATCAAAAGCTGGAAGAGGATCAGTTCAATCTTTTTGCTACGGCTTCTGGGAATGTTGGAAATCATGCAATAAAATTCGGAGTGCAGTTTGAACAGCGCGTAGAGCGCTCGTATGGCATTAACGCGACTGGACTTTGGACACAAATGCGCCAGTTGATGAACAGCCACCTGTCCCAGCTTGATACTGCGAATCCCGTTGGCCGATACAGAGATGAAGTTTTTCAGGATACCGTGGATTTTCTTCCGTTTGATGAATCGGTCACGAACCCGGATGCCCAATCTGATTTTGACCGGAATTTCAGGCAATCACTGATTGACAGAGGCGCTACGGACATTTACGGAAATCCTATCACCGAACGCTCCATTATCAATATTGACCGGTACAGCCCGGCTGATTATTCTCTGGATATGTTTAGTGCAGACGATCTCCTGAGCCAGGGTAATTCACTGGTCGCGTATTATGGATACGACTATAAAGGGGATAAGTTAAAAGGAAGGCCATCGCTTGCGGACTTTGTTGATGATGAAAGACGCCTGTTGGCACCTTATAATCCCATCTATGTAGCTGGTTACATTGAGGATAAATTTGCTTTCCGCGATCTGATCTTCCGGGTGGGCGTACGGGTAGATCGCTTTGACGCCAACCAGCCGGTACTGAAAGATCCCTATTCCCTGTATCCAATCCGGACTGCCGGGGAGATTAGTGATAATTATAACCACCCGGGAAATATCGGAAGCGACTTTAAGGTATACGTAAATGACCTGTCTAGTCCTTCTCCTCAAATTGTAGGCTACCGTGATGGTGATACCTGGTATGACGAAACGGGGGCCGAAATAAATGATCCGAATAATATTGCCCTGAGTACTACAACCGGTACAATCCAACCTTACCTCCTTAATACGGAGGAGGAACTGACAACGGAGTCATTTGAGGACTACCAGCCCCAGGTGTCTGTGATGCCCAGAGTTTCATTTTCCTTTCCCATCTCTGACCAGGCATCTTTCTTTGCAAACTATGATGTCCTGACACAGCGCCCCCGTACCTATAACATTGGTGGAATTGAGGATTATTTCTTCCTGGAAAGCCGTTCAACCAGGCGTATTAATAATCCGGCACTAAGACCGGAAAAGAGAATCAACTATGAACTTGGGTTCAAGCAAAAGCTGAGTGTCAATACCGCGCTGACGTTGCAAGCATTTTATGGAGAGATCCGGGATATGGTGCAGGTGGTAAGAGTAGTTCAGGCGTATCCGATTGAATATACTTCTTACGGCAATATTGACTTTGGTACCGTAAAAGGATTCGCAGCTAAATATGATCTCCGGAAGTTGCCTGGTTCAAATGTGAGCCTCAACTTTAATTATACCCTTCAATTTGCAGATGGAACAGGCTCTTCCGCAACTTCAGGCGCCAACTTCGCTAATCTTGGATTACCCGGCCTGCGCATTCCGGTGCCGCTGAGCTATGACGTTCGCCATAATATCGCAGCCGTAGTTGACTATCGCTACCTTGATGGTCCCCGTTACAACGGACCGGTCTGGGTTCGTGGAGAAAAGGACGGAACCAATCCTGCAGCAGAAGCCGATGATAAAAAAGATATTCCATTGCTGGAAAATATGGGCTTTAACCTGCTCATCAATGCCCGCTCCGGTGAACCTTATACACAACAGGAAAACGTGACCCAGGCCGTAGCCATTGGGGTTGCACAGCGAAGAGCATTAAGCGGGAATATTAATGGTTCTCGCCTGCCGTGGCAGTTTCGTGCTGACCTGAAAGTAGATAGAAACTTCCTCCTGGGAACGAACCGGGATGACAGTGAAGTTTCCGCTTACCGCCAGAATAATCCAATGACACTTAATGTCTATATCTGGGTGAGTAATCTCCTGAATTCCCTGAATGTGGTAAATGTTTATGCTTACACCGGAAGTCCTGATGATGACGGATTCCTTGCTTCAGTGGAAGGTCGTCAAACGGCTGCGAATGCTACGAGTACGGAAGCCTATGTGGATCAGTATTCACTCAAAGTGGATAATCCGGCAAATTATGCTCAACCACGTTTTATCCGATTAGGGGCAATTTTTAATTTCTAATTGAATCTTTCACGATTTAAAATTTAATACAATGCATAAAGCAGTCAATCATTGGATCTTCATCGCATTTACCTGCTTCTCCTTTTCGGGATTGTCAGCAGAAGAAAATGTGGGGATACCTGTAAAAAAGCAGGGCAGCCAGGTAAACAAAATGGTAGCGGGATGTGCTCCGGCTTCTGCTCAGGTGGATCTTGATATAAATAACGTCCGCGCCCGGATCATGAATGGTGGCGATATGTGGTGGGACCTGGTGGGCCAGGCACGCTATGAAATTCCTAAGGTTACGGAAGAAGGTGCCATCAGGCGCTATTCCCTTTTTGCCGGTGCCCTTTGGATTGGCGGATATGATGCCGGAAATAATCTTAAGCTTGCAGCCATGACCTACCGCCAATCAGGGAGTGATTTTTACCCCGGTCCTTTGGATACCCAAAGTGCTACGATCAGCGTAGAGGAATGTCTGCAGTGGGACAGGATCTATGAAATTTCCCGTCAGGAAATACAAAATTACCGGGAAACGGGCGAAGTAACACCCGGAATCCGGCAGTGGCCTGGCAATGGAAAAAGTCCCGGCCAAGCCAAATTTATTGCTCCGTTTGTGGACGAAGATGGGGACGGTGTATACAATCCTGATGCTGGTGGCGGAGATTACCCTGATGTTTTTGGCGACCAGACACTGTGGTTTGTTTATAACGACAAGGGAAACATTCATGAAGAATCCGAAGCCGCACCCATCGGTCTCGAAATTCAGACACAGGCATTTGCCTTTGCCACGAATGACGAAATCAATAACATGACATTTTACAATAATAAGATCATAAACCGTTCACGTGATGCCTTGGACAGCGTATACTTTGGACAATGGGTGGATGCCGACCTCGGGTATGCTTTTGATGACTACGTAGGATGCGATGTGGAAAGAAGCCTGGGGATATGCTACAACGGTGACAACTTTGATGATGGAACCAATGGATATGGCAGCAACCCTCCCTCAGTAGGAGTTGACTTTTTCCAGGGACCCACCGATGAAAATGGAAATGTGCTGGGCATGGAAAAATTTGTTTACTACAACAATGATTTCACCGCCACCGGTAACCCTGAAGAGAGCCAGGATTTTTATAATTACCTGACAGGTACCTGGAAGGATGGTACACCGATCACATTCGGAGGCTCTGGTTATAAAACAGGCTCTCCTGCGAGCTATATGTTTCCGGATGATCCACGCGATGCGAACGGATGGTCAGAGGTGACAGCCGGTAACAGGCCTGCTGACAGGAGGTTTCTCCAGTCAGCCGGGGCTTTCCGCCTTGCGCCTGGTGCTGTGAATTACGTTGTAACCGGTGCTGTATGGGCCCGTGCTTCCACGGGTGGCGCTACCGGCTCGCTGGATCAATTGAGACTGGCTGACGATAAAGCACAGAAACTTTACAACAACAATTTTGACCTGATTGATGGTCCTGATGCACCTGATCTGGTCATTCAGGAACTGGACAGGCAACTCGTTCTCATCCTTAATAATACTCAGTCCATTGAGAACTACCGGGACTTTGAAATAACAGAAGATGGTGACACTGTATACTATTCCTTCCAGGGATACCAGATTTATCAATTGGCGAACTCTAACGTACAATCTACTCCCTCTGAACTGGCAAATGCTGATCTCGCCAGGCTTATCATTCAGGTAGACGTAGAGGATCAGGTTTCTCAACTGATCAATCGTGAATTCGATCCGGTAATCGGACAGACGAACTATGTCCCCATGATCCTGGATGCGGCCAATGATGGTATTAGCCATACGTTTTCAATTACCCAGGATTACTTTGCAAGTGGTGAGGATAGTCTTATCAATTATAAGTCTTACTACTATATGATATTGGCTTATGCCAATGCCGATAATCCGGATGAGGACCGGCAATATCTGGCAGGTCGTTTAAATGTTCATACCTATACTGGTATACCACACAGAAACATTGCAGAATTTGGTGGTGCCGTAGTGGGAGCGGAATACGGTTCCGGACCTGAACTGAGAAGAATAGAAGGTATGGGGAACGGTGGAAATATACTGGAACTCACTCCTGAAACGGAGGATGAAATTTTAGCCAATACTTTTGTGCCGGAGCCTGTTTATGCAAAAGGAATGGGGCCGGTTAATGTAAAGGTAATAGACCCCCTTGCCGTTGAAAGTGCTGAATTTGAGCTAAGCTTTTCAGATCCTAATATTTCGGCTAATCCTGCACGCGGAACCCTCCTTACCGGGCAGTCCAAATGGACGCTTACTAATCTTTCCACTGGCGAATCAGTTGAATCGGATACGACCGCAGCCGGTGCGGATGAAAAGGTAATCCTGAAGTGGGGGCTTTCCGTAACGCACAAAGTTGCGCCAGAGCCCGGAGCCGATACCACAGATGAGGAAAACGGTTTTCTCAATGCCACCATGGAATATGAAGATCCGTCCCAAAGATGGTTGCCGGGAATTCCTGATGGGGATGGCGACTTTAATGGAATTGCCAATCCGCTGAATTGGATACGTGCAGGCAATGTAGATGACGGGGGTACTGCCGGAGAAGGTACCAATGATCAAACTGATGACGCCTATTGCGGAGCGGCTAATTGGCTGGATGAAAATGCGGTGTACGAAACGCTTCTTGATGGCATCGTTGCGCCATACGCGCTCACGGCCATATCTGACGTGAATGCGTCCAGGGGAGGATACACCCTGGGGCCGAAATTAGGTTCCCACTGCGATGTGAGCATGAATAGTCTTCACAGCGTTGACCTGGTTTTCACCTCTGATAAAAGTAAATGGACCCGTTGCGTGGTAATTGAAATGGGTGAAGATCCTTCGAACAATGTTGGAGGTGCCCGGAAATTCGATATGCGGAGAAGTCCTTCAATTGATAAAGACGGAAACATGGCTGATCCTTCCGCTGCTCCTTCCAACAACCCGGATGATCCTCACTATATCAGTGCAGTCGGCATGGGCTGGTTTCCCGGTTATGCGATTGATCTGGAAACAGGACAGCGCCTTAATATCCTCTACGGTGAAGATTCTTTTTTCAAAGGCGAGAATGGCGATGATATGAAATGGAATCCTACTGCAACCATCCAGAACAGCACGGCAGCCGGGAAAAACTATTTGCGTTATGTAATGGCTGGAAAGCACTACACCTATGTAATGGCGGCAACCGGAGGGCTTGGTGCTATTGATTACTCATCTGCGTATGATGCAGGAGCGAGTTATCTTAGTTTATTGGGTCAGTCGGGGCAGCCTTCGCCTGTTCATAAAAGAGCACTTTACGCTTCAGCTATGTGGACGCTGTTGCCGATGAGCAATCCCCAGTATCCGATGCTATCGTATGAAGAAGGCGTAGTTCCTAATGATATGAGGATGAAACTGCGTGTGTCGCAGCCACTTGCCTCCTACGAAGTGAACGATGGACAACCTGTGGAAAACAACTCACTTCCACTGTACCGGTTCAGCACGGAAAACATCCAGGTCGTAAAAAGCAAGGAAGCCGGTGAAGAAGCTATGCAAATGGTGCAGGTTGTTCCTAATCCATATTATGCTTATTCAGCGTATGAAAATAGCCAGGTGGATTCGCGTGTAAGGATTACGAACCTGCCTCCAAAAGTGGATATTTCCATATATACGCTGGATGGTACGCTGATCCGGCAATACAGGAAAGATGAATCTTTTGAGAACCATGTTAATTTCCTTGATTGGGATTTAAAGAATCACGCAGGAATTCCTATTTCGTCCGGCATTTATATTATTCATGTGGACGGTGGCGAACTGGGCCAGAAGATAATTAAATGGTTCGGGGTAATGAGGCCCATTGATCTTGACATATTTTAACCTTGTATTCAACCTTAAAACTTTAAGAAGAATCAACGATGAAAAAATTATATTATAGCGCATTGGGCCTCCTGTTCCTGCTGGCATCTGCCGGAGTGGAAGCAGGCAACCCTGATCGTGCAGGACAGGCAGGAGCCATGAGTTTACAAGTAAATCCCTGGGCGCGAAGTGCCGGATGGAGCGGAGCAAACAGTGCTTCCATATCAGGTGTGGAAGCCATGCGGTTCAACGTTGCAGGACTAGCATTTACCAAAGGCACCGAATTCATGTTTTCCCGCACCTCATGGCTTGGGGGTTCCGGGATCAATATCAATTCCTTCGGTTTGGTTTCAAGCCTTGACAGCGCAGGAACTAAATTTCTTGGCCTGAGTCTCATGGCATTTGATTTTGGCGATATTGAGAGAACGACTGAGGAGGATCCTGAAGGAGGGATCGGTACCTACTCTCCTCAATATTTTAACTTGGGGGCGTCTTTCGTAAAAGCATTTTCCCCCTCCATCAGAGGGGGTGGCCTGGTCAGGATCATATCGGAATCCATTAGTGACGTGAAGTCAACGGGCATTGCGCTTGATGCAGGAATTCAGTACGTTACAGGAGACTACGACCGCGTCAAGTTTGGCGTTGCACTTCGGAATGTGGGAACTCCCATGACCTACAATGGTGATGGCCTTTCAGTGAACGGCATCATCCAGGGTAATGAACTGAACAGAACGCTGGAAAGCCGCTCTGCCCAATATGAACTGCCTTCAATGCTTAGCATAGGCCTTTCCTATGATTTCCGGTTTGGAGACAGCATCATGCAGGATCTGGAGTTTCACAGGTTGACACTTGCCGGAACCTATTCTTCCAATGCATTTGCTACTGATATTTTTTCTGTTGGAGCCGAGTATTCCTTCAGAAAAATTGTTTCTGTGAGAGGTGGTTATGCCTATCAGCAAGGTATATTCAGTGATGAAGAAAGGAGAACAGCTTTCTCCGGTCCTTCTGCCGGAGTTTCGGTAGATATTCCATTTGGCAGAACAGCCCTCGAAACCAGCAAACGGGATTACAGGCGAAGTTTCGGACTTGATTATTCATACCGTGCTACTGTTAATTTCAATGGAATTCATTCAATAGGAGGCCGGTTGAGTTTGTAGGTTTTCTTATTAAATTTGAACTAATAAATAAACGTTTTGATCCACGGGGTCAAAGCGTTTATTGCTTTTAACAGAACGGTAGAAATTTTAGCTGAAGATGAAAGATGCAATATATTTTACGAAGGAGGGGCTGGAAAAGCTGAAGCAGGAGATCCATCATCTAACCACAAAGGAGAGACCTGCTATTTCAAAGCAAATTGCTGAAGCGCGGGAAAAAGGCGATCTCTCAGAAAATGCTGAATATGACGCAGCCAAGGATGCCCAGGGAATGCTCGAAATGAAGATTGCTAAACTGGAAGGAATCCTGGGGAATGCACGCATCCTGGATGAAAAGAATATAGATACCAGCAAAGTAATGATCCTCTCCACAGTTCATCTCAGGAACATGAGAAGTGGGAAAAACACAAAGTACAAACTGGTTTCAGAAAACGAAGCCGATTTGAAACAAGGGAAAATCAGCGTTCAAAGCCCAATAGGCAAAGGACTGCTGGGGAGGAAAAGAGGTGAAGTGGTGGAAATCAACGTCCCTGCTGGTGTGCTTTCCTTTGAAATTCTGGATATAACCATTGAATAATCTAATCCTGCATTATGGCCAGCCTTTTCTCTAAAATTATCAAGGGGGAAATTCCTTCTTATAAAATTGCAGAAAGTGAGAAGTATTTCGCATTTCTGGATATAAATCCATTGGCGAAAGGACATACGCTGGTGGTGCCTAAAAAGGAAGTGGATTATATATTTGATCTTGAAGACGAATTGCTGAAAGGATTAATGATCTTTTCCAAGACCGTTGCGATTGCAATAGAGCAGGCTGTTCCGTGCGAGAGAATAGGTATCGCGGTACTCGGCCTCGAAGTGCCGCACACCCACATTCACCTCATTCCTATAAACGAGGTGGGAGACATCAATTTCTCCCGGCCTAAGCTAAACCTTGCTGAAGAGGAATTCCGTCAGATTGCAGCGCACATCCGGTCGAATTTGGAATGAAGAAATACAAGTTTTCTCAGAGCCTTTTACCCAAGGCGGTCAGGATTGGCTGAGAGAAATGCCTTCCAGGATTTTGCACCGGTATTTTCCCCTTCAATTTTAAACTGGAAATGATGGCACAGCGCCACAGCAAGACCATCAGTAGCGTCATGGAATGAGGGTTCTGATTGCAATGAAAGCATGGCCTTCACCATTCCTGCCACCTGTTCTTTAGAGGCATTTCCGTTGCCGGTAATTGCCATTTTAATTTTCCTTGGAGAATATTCAAATACCGGTACCGAGCGGGAAATAGCTGCGGCCATCGCCATTCCCTGTGCTCTGCCAAGTTTCAACATGCTCTGTACATTCTTGCCATAAAATGGCGCTTCAATGGAGAGCACATCAGGCTTGAACTGGTCTATGAGATAGATGCAGCGGTTGAAGATCCTGGCCAGCCGCTCCATGTGGTCTGTCTTGGGTTGCATTTTCACCACCCCGCAGTTCAGAAGTTCTGCATCCCGGTTTTTGATAGTAATCAGGCCATAGCCCATTACATTAGTGCCGGGGTCAATGCCAAGGATGATCTTGTTTTTTATAGCTGCCACAGAGGCAAAGATAGCGGAAATCAAACCCCGCTTCCTGCCTCATGCCTTACTTTTGCGGCATTTAAACCTCCTTAATGCGGAAGCAAAAAACACTGGCTGCACGGCTTCTTTGGGTTTTCAAACTTCTGGTTTTAGCAGTTACCCTCAGCTACATTTACGTTGAACTGATCCGAACCGGCAGGTATAAGGAACTTTATGAAATGCTGCTGCATACCGGATGGTTCGAGGCGTGGCTGATCTTGCTGACCCTGCTGCTGATGGTCGCCAACTGGAGCCTCGAATCGCGAAAGTGGCAGTTGCTCATGCGGCACATTTCCCGTATTTCATTTGGGCGCGCCATGAGGGCTGTTTTCAGCGGGGTAACGATCAGTACCTGGATGCCCAACCGCATCGGAGAGTATATTGGCCGCGTATTCTATCTGCCTCCAAAAGCCCGGATCAAGGCCATTTTCAGCACGATTGCCGGAAGTCTTTGTCAAATGGCGGTTACGCTTATAGCCGGAACCATCGGCCTCTTCATGGCTTGGCAAAACAAATCTTCATTTATCACGAACGTGGCAGGAAGCGATAGTCCGGTCGTCATCATAATCATCCTTGGGGCATTGGTGGTGGTGAGTCTCCTTTATCTTCTTGCATTGTTTAATATAGGGATGGCGGTAAGGCTTGTTCCGGTCAGTATAAAATGGAAGAAGCTGAGGCAGGGGCTGGCTATTCTCACTCGTTATGACCGGAAACTTATGCTCTCGGTGCTGGGCATTTCTGCCTTACGGTATGTTGTTTTTGCGATGCAATTCTATTTGCTCTTGTTGGTGTTTCAGATTAATGTCGCGATGTTTCCTGCCCTGGCACTTATTGCCGTAATATTTCTGGTGCAGTCTGTGGTTCCTTCAATTGCCCTCTCAGAACTTGGAATTCGTGGTGCGGCATCGATCGCTATCCTGCAGGTTTTGACGGCCAACACAGCGGGTATATTCAGCGCTTCCTATTCCCTCTGGCTCGTCAATATCATTTTGCCATCGCTGTTCGGAGCCGTTTTCATTCTCAGAGCCCGGTATAGAAAAGAGGGCACACAACGGAAGTTGAGAAAAACAGCACAGCAGGAAGTCTCCATTACGGCAAGTGAAAGACCCGCCTCACTGAGCAGCAAATAGCAGCGACCCTATGCTCACAGCATTTTTCTTTTTACTTGCGATATTCACATTATTCTATGTGCTGCTGGTGCTCAGTTTTATCCGAGGCTGGACAAATCTTAATACGTACCGGCCGGTGCCAGGCTTTGATTCTACCCATTTTTTTACAATCGTTATTGCTGCCCGAAACGAAGAAGAGAACATCGGGCGAACCCTTCGGCATTTATTAGTGCAGGACTATGAGGCGGGCCCCTGGGAGATCATCGTGGTGAATGATCATTCTGAGGATGCAACCGCGGCAGTAGTTAAAGATTTAATTGCTAAGAAAAAAGACAGCGCACCGGAACTCAGGCTTTTGCAGATGCAGGACGACACCGCTCCTCAGCCTGCGGTGGCATTTAAGAAGCGGGCACTAGAAGCAGGGATAGCAGCAGCAAAAGGAGATTGGATCATTACAACAGATGCCGACACCGATCGTGGAAGCAAATGGCTTTCAGTCCTCTCAGCCTTTATCCGGGAAAAGGAGCCGGTCATGGTATCGGCACCCGTGGCTTACCATAAGGAAGCAAACCTGTTTGAAAGGATGCAGTCGCTGGAGTTTTTGAGCCTGATTGGGATCGGTGCGGCATCACTGCGCAATGGCACCCCGAATATGTGCAACGGAGCCAATCTCGCTTTTTCCCTCAGCGCCTTCAGATCCGTGGGAGGCTACAGGGATAACAGCCATCTTGCATCAGGAGATGATGAATTTCTCATGCACAAGCTCTTTAATGCATTTCCGGGAAAAGTGCTGTTTTTGAAAAACCGTGATGCCACCGTTTTTACACGGGCTGCGAAAAGTCTGCGCGAGTTTGTAATGCAGCGAAAAAGATGGGTGTCAAAAAGCACTTTTTACAGTAACCGTTCAATAACGGTAATTCTTGCAGCGGCCTATACCTATTCTTTGCTGCTGCTGGTGGCAGGGATATTATGTTTTTTTTATCCCGGCTGGTGGCCGGTTTTTATTTTAATTTTCTTCTTAAAAATATTATCCGAGTCTGCGTTTTTATTTTTGGTGACCTCCTTTTTTAATAGAAAAACGTTATTAATCCTATTTTTGCCTGCAGCTATTTTACACATCCTTTATGTGCTTTTTATTGGTATTTATGGAAATATTGGCGGCTACACCTGGAAAGGACGAAAAGTAAAATGAAGAAACTTACCGGACTTGAATATGATATTTTGAACGTGCTCTATTTTGTAGAGCCTTTTGAAAATATTCTGGACGAGGTGGATGCTCCGAAAAACCAGGTGGCAGATAGTCTGCGACTGCTGATTGATAATAAACTGGTGGTGGCGATGAAGTATAGTGAAACAGACAGGGATTTTAAACGCTCGTTTATTTATGATGCAGACAATATGTATGCTTACCATTATCTCATCACGCGCGATGGCCTTGTAGCGCATAACTCCGTTCAGGAGGATGAAGACTGAACATGAGCAAGGCCGCTCCCCTGCCTGGCACACCCGCAAGAGGTTCCTGAAGAACCGGTTGGCGGTGGTGGGCCTCAGCTATATTTTGCTCCTCACGCTTATTGCTATTCCAGGTTACCTGATCCTCCCGGATCCGTCTCCGGATGCAAATGCGCAGATTATTGAGCTAAAGACGCAGCCACCGGGAACCCAGGCGCTTATCCTGAAAAAACGCAAAAATCTGCAACTTCCTGAGACCTCCTTTCTCAGCGCTATGCTGGAGGGCCGGGAAAGTCCTTATAATTTTATTCCTGTTGCTGAATATGAGTTCGTAAAAGATTCTCTGCGCATTACAAGAGTTACTGGCTGGGAAGGGGAAAAAGGTCCCACTGAGCATTACCTTCTCGCAGACATTCATTTTGCCCTTGATCTGGAATCGGTGCGGAGCGAGGATAACACAGTTTATTTTGAGGATGCAGTTGGCGGCCAGCAGCAAATCGAATTGCAGGAACTGGCGAACCTGGTGGAAGAGAATAACCTGGAAAAGCGTCATTTTCTGCTGGGTACTGATTCTTTTGGGCGGGACCTGTTCAGCCGCCTTCTGCTAGGCATCCGCGTGTCGCTGTCAGTGGGCTTTATAGCAGTGCTCATCTCTCTTGTAATTGGGATTACGCTCGGCACCATCGGAGGCTACTTCCGCGGTTTTGCTGATGATGTAGTAATGTGGTTCATAAATGTATGGTGGTCTCTTCCCACATTGTTGCTGGTCATCGCATTCAGCCTGGCATTGGGAAAGGGATTCTGGCAGGTATTCGTGGCCGTGGGCGTAAGTATGTGGGTGGAAGTAGCGCGCATCGTCCGGGGCCAGATCATGAGCACCAGAGAAAAGGAATTTGTAGAGGCCGCGCGTGCATTGGGCTACGGGAGCTTCCGCACCATCACCCGTCATTTGTTGCCCAATATTACAGGCCCCCTCATTGTGGTATGCGCGGCCAATTTCGCAGCGGCTATACTGTTGGAAGCTGGATTGAGTTTCCTGGGAATAGGCGTGCAGCCGCCCGTTCCGTCATGGGGCTACATGATCAAAGAAAATTACATGATGATCGTTTTTGGCAATGCGTACCTGGCCGTGCTGCCCGGCATTTTTATTTGCCTTACCGTACTGGCGTTTTACCTTGTGGGCAACGGATTGCAGGACGCGCTGGACGTCAGGGGGAAGTGAGAATTACTACGGGGAAACTTCAGACGTTTTTTTGCTTAAATGCCCTATTAGAATAAATCAAAGTCCTGAAATGCAAATCATTGCTGATCTAATTCAAATTTAAAAGGAAGATTCATACGCACTTTGACTGGCCGTCCACGCTGTTTGCCACATTCCCAGGCTGGCATTGACTCAACCACCCGAATGGCTTCCCGGTCTAATTCAGGATGCAAGAATTTGATAGGCCGGATCTGGGTGATGCTGCCATCCTCATTTACCACAAAAGTTAAAACAACAGTTCCGCTGATTCCCTCAGATTGCATTTTTTCCGGGTATACCAGGTTCTCCTTAATATATTTGAACAGCGCTACTTGCCCGCCCGGAAATTCCGGCATTTGCTCTACCACAACGAATATTTTCTCCTCCCTAACCATTTCAGGTCTTTCCCGTATACTGTCAGTTGCCGGAGCCTGTGCTCTACTTAATAGCGGGGACAGGAATAATAGCATTAGAAGAATTGCAGGTTTTTTCATTTTTTGTATTTTTTAGAGACTAATTCTTTAAAATATTAAATGTATTTTATTATTCCGCACTTAGGGTCCTTGTGTTGGCTGCTTCTTTCACTTTTACAGGGTCTTTATTTATAATGAAGAGTTGTGGTTTCTGCGCAACAAATATACATTTAAGATCGCCACTGCCGGTGAATCTACTCCAGGCACACAAAGCCCTTGCGGACTAATCGCAGTTCAACTGCGATCTACATGTAACTCGGATTTGCAATCCGAATATTCCGCAGTAGCGGAATGCCTGCGGTGTCCAAGATCGCCACTGCCGGTGAATCTACCTACCTGAAGATTTCGTAAGGCGTGTATGCGAGTGGATAGCTGTAATAGAACTCAATAACCTTCTGGTTACATAATACCTGATGTTTCAACACTATCCATCACTGTTATTCCAGGGTTTTTCAGCAAACGGGATGAGGAATCAAATGAAATATTCGGGAATTGAATAAATAGATAACAGCGATAGTTTCTTATGATCATACCTCGTGCTCCCATTTCCGGAATTCTCAGCACGGGTCCCGCCATAAAAAGTATCGCCTCTTATTACCTCATGAAGAGATTGAATTTATTTTCGTAACTAGGTCTGGCTATTGAGTTTATATCCATTCAGAGGTCGTATTTTGCCATCTGGCATTGACCGTGCAGCAATTATAAATTTAACTTGGTGCCCGGCAGGAACTAAAATTTAAGCAGGACAGAGTGCAGATTACAGACCCGTTCACTGATTCCTTTTGCATAGTTTTCAGCATTTACCTCTTTAAACAAAAGACAGTACTATGTGACCTCCATTCTGAATTCAGGTTGTATTTTTCTACTTGATTATTCTCTCTATTAATCCAAAAGATTTCATAATTATTATTTAGAAATACTTTTATAAGGTCATCTGGAATGCGCTGATTAGATGGATGAACCTCAACTATCCATGTCGTAACTTTCGACATTCTTTCAATGTCATTTGGAATTATTTTAAATTCCTCACCTTCCACATCGAGCTTGATTATCTCAGCATCAGGCATTATATTATACAAAGTGGTCGATTCCACTTTAAGCTTTCCATTCGATGTTAAATGTCCGTTTGATTGATCTGAGAAAAAAAGTGTGGTTTCCTTCTCGCTAATTGCTTTCTCAAGAATTTTAAAGTTTAAGTCATTTAAACAACGATTGATGTTTGTCAAAAGACAGTTCATCGGAAATGGATCCACGGCCACTAATTCAGCCGTGTTACCTGAACCTTTGGCTAGGACTACAGAATACTGCCCATGATGGCAACCGCCATCAATTATCTTCTTATTTTTTAGCTCGATGTTTTCTAATACCCAATTATACTCCAACAAGGCATAAGGCTTAATTGGGTCATACCATTCTGAGGCTTGAGGGGTGCCGTAATAGAAAACAGCATTTAGATCTCTAATACTAAGAGGCTTTAAATAGGGACGAAAGTGGAACTGCTGTTCAACAAATTTATGTAAAAGGCCTTTCCCTAGACTTTTTAATTTCTCCAGTTTATTGGGCATGTTTTCGATTTTTAGTTATAGTGTAAAAAGTACTTGCGCCTACAAATTTAGCTGAAATATTCAGGATGATGTTTCTGCAATTTGAAAGTCACAAACTGGATCACGATTATACAATGATGCATATTCCGGTGCCGACCCTTTTCCCGAGGATGCTGACAGCAGATTACAATGCCCGGAAGAGGGTCAAGATGATCCGTCATCTCCAAAAGGATATTTTTTCTGCGAGGAAGGATTAAATATACGGTTGTTGCTAAAGCCCTTGCGGACTAATCGCAGTTCAACTGCGAGCTACATGTAACTCGGATTTGCAATCCGAATATTCCGCGCCAGCGGAATGCCTGCGGTGTCCAAGATCGCCACTGCCATTCCAGGCAAATTGCTTGGCTGGTTATCAAGTAAGATATTCCGATTAAAAAACAGCGGGACGTGGTGGGTTTGTGAAAAAGCAACCCACTACGTTTGGCACCCACTCCTTTTTAGGGATCCGCCTGGTTAAAGCCACGGATTGCTTCTTAGGGCAGAAAAAACGTTCGCCTCTGTAAAAGGCTGTACCTGCCCTGAAAGATGTCAAAGATAGTTTAACAATTGAAGTTTTTTGTCCAACCTTCCAGAGGTTTTGATATCCTTAGCAGTTTAATAATTAGTGGAGCGATTTCAACCCTTCAAGGGTTCAAAACCCTTGAAAGGTTAGGTAGGTAGTTTAATAGCGGAATGCCTGCGGCGCCCAGGAGCGCCACTCCCGGTGAATCCATTCCGGGCACACAAAGCTCTTGCGATCTACATTATTGAAGGGGATGGAACTGACGGAGCTTAATCAAAGGAGAATTAAAAGCCTGAAGGTATAAATAGTGCTTGTTGCTAGTATTAAATAATAGGTATAGGCGCTTAGGTAGCAATATGTTATTTTTGCTCCATGTTAAAGAG